>NZ_JBTEKS010000003.1:0-51661 GCF_054333355.1 Methylomagnum sp.
GTCTTGGTTTTTTCGTTCATATCCATCTCCTCCTGTGGCCTAAATCTTCCGCTCCGGGCGATGTGTCCGCAATGACGAAATTCCCACCTTTTCTGCCATGGGGGCGTGGAAGCCCACTCATTTTGCTGGTTCCCAAGCGGGAGCTTGGGAACCAGCAAAATGAGTGGGCTTCCACGCGCCCATGGCAGAAAAGGTGGGAATTTCGTCATTGCGGACACATCGCCCAGAGCGGAAGATTTAGGCCACAGGAGGAGATGGATATGAACGAAAAAACCAAGACGCAACCCGGCCAGCCCCGGCGCATCGCCATGCTGGCCTTCGAGGATTCGCAAATGCTCGACATTTGCGGCCCGCTGGAAGTGTTCGGCTTTGTCGATTATTGGCTGCGCATGAGCGGCCAAGCCGTGGCCCCGAACTATATCCTGACGGTACTCGCCGAACGGGCCGGCCCCGTCACCACCATGTCCGGGGTGCGCATCATGGCCGATCAGGCCATCGGCGATTTCGAGGGTGATATCGACACATTGCTGGTGGCCGGCGGCCTCATCGAACAGGCCCGCAGGAATCCGTCCCTGTTGGCCTGGCTGAGCCGGATGGCGGGCCGGGTCCGGCGGCTGGGCTCCATCTGCACCGGCGCCTTCCTTCTGGCCGAATGCGGCCTGCTCGATGGCCGCCGGGCCACCACCCATTGGAAATACTGCGCCCAACTGGCCGAGGAGTACCCGCATATCCGGGTGGAACCGGATCGCATCGCCGTGCGCGACGGCGCCGTCTACACCTCCGGCGGCGTCACCGCCGGCATCGACCTGGCCATGTCGCTGGTGGAGGAGGACTGGGGACCGGAAACCACCGCCATGGTCGGACGCGGCATGCTGGTGTTCCCGAACCGCCCCGGTGGGCAATCACAATTCAGCGCGGACCTGCTCAAGGCCGCCGCCTCCCGGCGAGACTTTCGGGAATTGCAGGACTGGATGCTCGCCCATCCCAACGCGGACCTGAGCGTCGAAGCCATGGCCGATCGCATGAACATGAGCCCGCGTCATTTCGCCCGGACCTTCGAGCGGGAGGTGGGCCTCACGCCCGCCAAGTTCGTGGAAATGATCCGCCTCGAACGAGCCCGCGCCCAACTGGAACAAACCCGGCTGCCGGTGGAAACCATTTCCCGGCAATGCGGCTTCGGCACGCCGGAGCAGATGCGCCGGACCTTCCAGCGCACGCTGAAGGTCAGCCCGCTGGATTACCGGGCCAGGTTCCGCTTCGGCGGGCATGGGCCAGCGGCGAACGAGCGCCCGGCGGCACCGAATTAGGCATCGCCTCAGAAAAGGCATTTCACAACTCACAAGGATATGGAGACACCCTCATGCGCTTATTGCTCTTGTCCAGCAGCTTCAACAGCCTCACCCAGCAAGCCTATGTGCTGTTCAAGGACCGCCATCAGGTCGGCGTCGCCGCCGCCACCACCGCCGACACCATGCGCGACGCGGTGGAACAGTTCAAGCCCGATCTGATCCTCTGCCCCATGCTGGCCCAGGTGATTCCCAACGACATCTGGGAAGCCACCCCCTGCCTCATCGTCCATCCCGGCATCGTCGGCGACCGTGGCCCCAACTCCCTGGATTGGGCCATCCTGAACCGGGAGCCGCGGTGGGGCGTCACCGTGGTGCAGGCGGCGGAGCATATGGACTCCGGCCCCATCTGGGCCACCTATCAGGCCGACACGCGGGACGCCAGCAAGAGCAGCCTGTACCGGGACGAAATCAGCCATTGCGCCCTGCAAGCCATGAAGGTGGCCGTGCAACGCTTCGAGAGCGGCCTGTTCGTGCCCGCCCCGCTGGATTACTCGCGGCCCGACGTGCGGGGCTTCTACCGCCCGGCGGTCAAGCAGGAACGGCGGCGCATCGACTGGAATTCCGACCCCGTGGCGGACATCCTCCGCAAAATCCGCTCCGCCGACGGCGCGCCGGGCGTGCTGGACGACATCGCCGGGCGGGCCGTGTACCTGTTCGGTGTGCATGAGGAAGGCAGCCTGGTCGGCAAGCCCGGCGACATCATCGGCCAGCGGCACGGCGCGATTTGCCGGGCAGCGGTGGACGGCGCGGTGTGGATTTCCCACCTCAAGCCCAAGGACGGACCCGAGGACCGGCGCTACAAGCTGCCCGCCACGATGGTGTTGGGCGAAGCGATTCTGGGGGATGTGCCGGAAGTGCCCATGCCCGTCGAATGCGCCAGCCCCAGCCGGACTTTCCGGGACATCTGGTACGAGGAGCGCAACGGGGTCGGCTACGTCAATTTCCGCTTCTACAACGGCGCCATGGGCACCGACCATTGCAAGCGGCTGGCGGAGGCCGTGATGTACGCCCGCCACCGGGGCACCCGGGTGATCGTCTTGCAGGGCGGGCGTGATTTCTGGTCCAACGGCATCCATCTCAATCTGATCGAGGCCGCCGCCGACCCCGCCGAGGAATCCTGGCGCAACATCAACGCCATGGACGATCTGGTGCGGGCCATCCTCACCGCCTCCGACCACATCACCATCGCCGCCCTGTACGGCAGCGCCGGGGCGGGCGGCGTGATGCTGGCGCTGGCGGCGGACCGGGTGTTCGCCCGCGACGGCATCGTCTTCAATCCCCACTACAAGGGCATGGGCGGGCTGTACGGCTCGGAATACTGGACCTATACCCTGCCCAAGCGGGTCGGCCAGGCCAAGGCGCTGGAACTGACCGAGCGCTGCCTGCCGCTGGGCGTGCGGGAAGCCAAGGCCATCGGGCTGATCGACGACATCATCGTCCAGGACCACCTGGGTGGCAGCCAATTCAGCCAGTTCCGGGAACAAATCGCCCGCGTCGCCGAGAAGCTGGCCCACAGCGAACGGTATTACACCTGGCTGCTGGAGAAGCGGGCCAACCGCAAGGCCGACGAGCACAGCAAGTCGCTGGAAAGCTACCGGCACGAGGAGCTGGAGGAGATGAAGCGGAATTTCTGGGGCGAGGACCGGAGCTATCACATCGCCCGCTCGGCCTTCGTCCACAAGACGCCCCGGCCCGGCATCCTGAAATGCGTCACGGCCTTGGAAGCCGCCTGCGCCAATCCCCACTGCACCGAGGTCATCCGCACCGGACGGAACCGCTGCGTGTTTCCATCCATTGGGTGGTCCGCGGTGGCTTAGCACTCGGCAAAAAATAACTTCCCGGAATTTGTAGGTCGGACTTCAGTCCGACCTGCCGGGCTAAAGCCCGACCTACATCCGCGCCGAACCTTGCGCGGCGGGCGGCATAGAGACAGCGGGAACCAACCTGGATGTAAGGTGGACATGGGCCTATGTCCACCTTACGGGAAGCCCACCCAGCCAGCATGATGATTGTTGTGACTAGCCATCACGGCAGCTTGCCTTTGAGGCCGGATTAAGTCCGCCTGCCGATTCTTGCCCTCTCTTTTGCCGCCGTCCAATGTCCTAAAATGTTGCAAAACCATTGCTTCAACGAGGCGAATTGTTAATAATCCCAACCGCGTGCCCGAAAAACTCCAAAAATATGGGGGGCAGCCTGGGTTTACCCCGTCCCGCTGACATCAAGAAACCCCTGGGCCTTCTCGCCATATACCCTGCCGATTTCTCCGGGCACTCAATATTTGGCAATCATCGCGGTCACGGTCAACACATTGGCTTATAAGAAGTTTTTTGAATCCCCATACCCTGGGATTCTAACGACCCCACTAAAAATCAATGGCTTGAAAAAGCTGGCCGACCATTTCTGCAATAATCAACAACGGTGTATCTACGCACCCAGCGGAGAGTAAATATGCGGATATTGCTCATCTCGTCGTCATACAACGGCCTTTGCCAGCGTGTTCATGTGGAACTGGATTATTTGGGCCACGACATCTCCATCACCCTGGCGCTCAGCCCCGATGATGTCAGGAAGGCCGTCGCCCTGTTCCAGCCCGACCTCATCATCTGCCCGTTCCTGAAGGAAAAAATCCCCGAGGACGTGTGGAGTCGGCACCTCTGCATCATCGTGCATCCGGGCATCAAGGGCGACCGGGGACCGTCGTCCCTGGATTGGGCCATCACCAACGGCGAGGCGGAGTGGGGCGTGACCGCCCTGCAAGCGGCGGAGGAGATGGACGCCGGGGACATCTGGTCCACCGCCACCTTCAAGATGCGGCCCGGCAGCAAGGCCAGCCTCTACCGCCGGGAAGTGACCCGCGCCGCCACCAAGACCGTGCTGGAAACCGTGGCGCGGGTCGAGAGCCGCGGCTTCGCGCCGGAACCCTTGGATTACTCGAAGCCCGCCGTGCGCGGCCAACTCCGCCCGCTGATGAAGCAGGCGGACCGCAAAATCGACTGGGAGGTCGATAGCGTGGAGACCATCCTCAAGAAAATCCAGGCGGGGGACAGCGCGCCGGGTGTCTTGGACACCATCAACGGCGAGGAATACTACCTGTACGGCGCCCACGAGGAGGCCAACCTGCGAGGCTGGCAACCCGGCGCCATCATCGCGCAGCGGGATGGGGCGATTTGCCGGGCGGCCATCGACGGGGCGGTGTGGATTTCCCACCTGAAAAAGAAGAATCTCGAAAAAGTCCCCTTCTACAAGCGCCTCGTGGGTCGTCACGTCTCCCTGGACTTCAAGCTGAGGGCGGCGCGGATGCTGGGCGAGGCGCTGGCGGACGTGCCCGAGTCGCCGATTGATCCCCTGTACACGGGCACCGACAAGACCTTCAAGGAAATCTGGTACGAGGAAAAGAATCAGGTCGGCTACCTGCATTTCGACTTCCACAACGGCGCGATGGACACGGAGCAGTGCAAGCGGATGCTGGAATCCTACCGGCTGGCCCTGCAACGCCCCACCAAGGTGCTGGTGCTGATGGGCGGGACCGACTTCTGGTCGAATGGCATTCACCTCAACGTCATCGAGGCGTCGGACAATCCGGCCAACGAATCCTGGCGCAACATCAACGCCATCGACGACGTGGTGCTGGAGATCGTCAACAGCGAGAGCAAGCTGACGGTCTCCGCCGTGTGGGGCAGCGCCGGGGCCGGCGGTGCCATCATGCCGCTGGCGGCGGACAAGGTGTGGGTGCGGGAGGGCGTGGTCTTCAACCCCCATTACAAGACCATGGGCCTGTACGGCTCGGAATACTGGACCTACCTCCTGCCCAAGCGGGTGGGACCTGTGAAGGCGCTGGAACTGACCGAAACGCCGTTGCCCTTAGGGATGAAAAAGGCCAAGGCCATCGGCTATGTGGATGAGCTGCTGCCCGACACCTACGAGGACTATCACGCCGCGCTGCGGGAAAAAGCCGAAGCCTTGGCGTCCAGCCCGGACTATTTCAAGCTGCTGGCGGACAAGCGGGAGCAACGGAAGCGGGACGAGCAGGCCAAGCCCTTGTCGGCCTACCGGGCGTCCGAGCTACAGCACATGAAGATGAACTTCGCGGGCAAGTTCTACGGCGGCGAGGTGAATTACCACGAAGCCCGCTACAACTTCGTCCACAAGATCAGGCCGAAGGAAACCGCCGCGTACCTCGCCAAGCACATGCGGCTGGACATGGCGAGATTCAACGAACTGCGGCAACCCCTGGCGTACTGAGAGGAGAAAACCCATGTTTTTCAAACATTGGCCCGTGCTTTTGGTGGACGACGAACCGGACGTGTTGAGCATTTCCCGGCTCGCCATGAAGAACTTCGATGTCTACGGCCTGCCGCTGAAAATCTACACGGCGGACAGCAAGGCCGAGGCGATCCGGCTCATGCAAGACAACGTGGAGGTGGGCTGCAATCTGGCGGTGGCGTTCCTGGACGTGGTGATGGAGACCGACGACGCCGGCCTGCAACTGTGCGACTACATCCGCAACGAGATGGGCAACAAGCTGACCCAGTTGTTCGTGCGCACCGGCCAGCCGGGCTTGGCGCCGGAGCGGCAGGTCATCGACCAGTACGACATCAACGGCTATTTCAGCAAGGTGGAGGCGACGGAGGACAAGCTCTATTCCCTGGTGAAGAGCAGCGTCCGCCAGTACCTCGCCTACGGCACGGCCTTGGCGACGGTGGATCTGTCCAACAACCTCATGGCGGCGGGCGGCTCGCGGCGCAAGATTCTGTACGCCCTGTCGCCGGTGGGCATCCTGAGTCCCGAGCAGGCCGACACCCCGCGCTGGCTGTTCGTCGATGACCAATTGCTGTTCTCGGACGAGGTGGACGCGGAGCAGGCGTTCCGGGTGCTGGAACAGTTCCGTCAGGAAGAGGGCGTGCCCCTGGACCCCGCCGGCGACCGCTACGTGCGTGACGACGAGGGCCATCAGCTCATCCACGTCGCCCGGACGCCCCACCGCGCCGAGGCCATGTTCCTGTTCAAGAGCCGCTTCGCGCCGCCGGACATCGTGGTCAGCCTGATGCACAGCTTCGTGAACCAGCTCGCCATCGCTTGGCATCACAGCCAGGAAGACGATTAGAAGTAGGTCGAGCATGTATTCCCATGCCCGACATTGCTTGATTCGGTTCATGGCGTCGGGCATGAATACATGCCCGACCTACGGATTGGCGATGACGTCCCGGGCGGCGCGGGCATAACGCGCCGCCCTGAGGGACAACATCCCTTGAAAGGATGTTATCCCTGCCCCCATCCCGCCGACCAAACCCGCCCATGCAACATTTCTTCTACGACGGAAGAGACCCGCAATACGCCCTGGAAGCCCATCACCACCAGGGGCTAGTCGCTCTCTCCATCGTCGTGGCCTGCCTGGCCTCCTTCGCCGCCCTGAACGTGGCGGGACGCATCAGCGCCTCCGACAAGGCCAGGGCGCGGCGGAGTTGGCTGGCCGCCGGGTCCGTGACCATGGGCCTGGGCGTCTGGGCCATGCACTTCATCGCCATGCTGGCCTTCAAGCTGCCCATCCCGATCAGCTATGACGTGCTAGTCACCGCCTTCTCCATCCTGCCCGCCATCCTCGCCAGCGGGGTCATGCTCTACGTCATCAGCCGCCCCAAGATCAAAGGAGTCCAGCTCTTCGGGAGCGGGACGTTCATGGGGCTGGGCATCGGGGCGATGCACTATATCGGGATGGAGGCCATGACCGGCGTGGGCCGGCAGATCATGATGATGTTCGTGCCCCGGCTGTTCAGCGTGTCGATCATCGTCGCCATCGTGCTGGCCAACATCGCCTTGCGGATCAATTTCCTATTCGGGCGCCGCAAGGGGGATGGCCCGTCCCTATGGACCAAGCTGGAGTCCGCCGTGGTGATGGGCTTCGCGGTGGCGGGCACGCACTACACGGCCATGTCCGCCACCTATTTCTTCCCCGGCGAGGCGGTGTCCGGCGCGGTCGGGATCGAGAACACCCTGGACCCCGCCTCGCTGGCCTTGTGGGTTTCGTTCGCCTCGGTCCTGGTCACGTCGCTGGCGATCTTCATCGCCATGGTGGACAGCCGGCTGCAACAGATGGCCCGCGAGGAGGCGGTGAGCCGCTCACGGATGCGCGAGGCCATCGAGAGCATTTCCGACGGCTTCTCGCTGTACGACATGGACGACCGCCTGGTGGAATGCAACCAGCGCTACCGCGAGCTCATGGACCCGGTGCGCTACCACGAACCCATGGACACCGGCTCGGGGATCGTGCCCGGCATGAGCTTCGAGCAAGTGATCCGCCGCGCCGCCGAGGCGGGCCTGATTCTGGACGCCGTGGGCCGCATCGACGAGTGGCTGGCGGAGCGGCTGGAGCGGCACCGCTCGCCCCGGGGGCATTTCGTCGAGCATTTCCGGGGCGACCGCTGGATCAGGGTCAGCGAGCGGCGGGTCTGGCACACCGGCACCGTCGCCATCCGCACCGACATCACCGAGCTGAAGCACACCGAAATCGAACTCTCCAAGGCCATGGACGCGGCCCATCAGGCCCGCGCCGCCGCCGAAGCGGCCAGCCGCGCCAAGAGCGCCTTCCTCGCCAACATGTCCCACGAACTCCGCACCCCCATGAACGCCATTCTCGGCTACAGCGAGATGCTGCTGGAAGACGCCCAGGAAGCGGGGCAAACGGAGGTGGTTCGCGACCTGGAGAAAATCCATTCCGCCGGTCGGCATCTGCTGTCGCTCATCAACGAAATCCTCGACCTCTCCAAGATCGAGGCGGGCAAGATGGAGCTTTACCTGGAGGATTTCGATTTGCTGTCCGCCCTCCGGGAGGTGGTGAACACCATCCAGCCCCTGGTGGACCGGACCGGCAACACGCTTATCGTGGAATACCCGCCCCACCCGCCCGCCATGCGCACCGACCTCACCAAGCTGCGGCAAGGTTTGTACAATCTGCTGGGGAACGCCGCCAAATTCACCGAGCGGGGCAGGATTGCTTTCACGGTGAGCGCGGAAACCGTGGAGGACCGGGACTGGGTGTCCTTCCAGGTGGCCGACACCGGCATCGGCATGACCCAGGAACAGGCGGACAAGGTGTTCGAGGCGTTCACCCAGGCGGATGACTCCACCACCCGCAAATATGGCGGCACGGGCCTGGGGTTGACCATCACTAAAAAATTTTGCCAGATGATGGGCGGCGACGTGTCGGTGGGCAGCGAGCCGGGCGTCGGCTCCACGTTCACCATGCGGCTCCCCGCCCAAGTGACGGGGGATGCCCCGCCGGAGATTCCCGCCATGCCGGTCGATACCGGCCCATAGCCACATTCACCCACCCCACGGAACCAACCATGCCCAAGATACTGCTGGTCGAAGACAACGAACTGAACCGGGACATGCTGTCGCGCCGCTTGGAAAAGAAGGGCTTCGAAGTCGCCATGGCGGTGGATGGCGAGGACGGCGTCGAAATGGCCCTGGCGCTGCGCCCCGATGTGATCCTGATGGACATGAGCCTGCCCATCATGGATGGCTGGGCGGCGGCGCGGCGCATCAAGGACCACCCGGACACCAAGGAAATACCCGTCATCGCCCTGACCGCCCACGCCATGGGGGAGGACCGGCAACGGGCGCTGGACGCGGGCTGCGATGATTACGATACCAAGCCCATCGAATTCACCCGGCTGCTGCGAAAAATGTGCAGCTTCCTGGGGGAATGACATGGTGGACAGCCCGCCCCCCGAGCCGGTCGGCTCCCCGGTGAGTTCGTCCCTGCGCCATGACTTGCGGACGCCCCTGAACCAAATCATCGGCTACGGCGAAATGCTGGCGGAGGAAGCGGCCAGCGCGGGCCGGAAGGATTGGCTGCGCGACCTCAGGCGCATCGTCCAAGCCGCGAAAGGCATGGTTGACCGGGTGGATCGGGCCTTCGCGCCGGTCACTGACACGCCTTGGCCCGCCCCGCCGCCGTTGGAATCCCCGCCGCCGCTTGAGCCTAGCGCCACGGCTCGAACCGCCTTACCCGACGCGGGGCTTCGGCCCGGCAAACTGTTGGTGGTGGACGACAGCGAGTCCAACCGGGACATGCTGTCCCGGCGGCTGGAACGGCAGGGCCACATCACGGCGCTGGCGGAAAATGGGCGGGCGGCGCTGACTTTGCTCGCCCAGGAAGCCTTCGACCTCGTGTTGCTGGACGTGATGATGCCGGTGATGGATGGCTGCGAAACCCTGGCCCGCCTCAAGGCGGACCCGCGCCTGCGGGACATCCCGGTCATCATGATTTCCGCCCAGACCGAACTGGACAGCGTGGTGCGCTGCATCGAGTTGGGCGCGGAGGACTACCTGCCCAAGCCGTTCAACCCCGTCCTGCTGCGGGCGAGGGTGGGCGCGTCACTGGAGAAAAAGCGCCTGCGGGAGCAAGAGCAAGCCCACCGCGAGCAAGCCCTGCGCTCGGAAGCGGCCCTCGAAAGGCACCGCGCCCTGGCCCAGATGGTGGCGGGGGTGGCCCACGAGATCAACACGCCCCTGGGGATTGCCTGCACCGCGCTCAGCGTGATCGAGAACCGGCTGTCCAACCCCAAGCTCCGCGCTTTCGCCGGATCGGACGAAGCGGGCGAAGAACTGCTGGCGGACATCCTGGATTCGGCGGCGCTGCTGAAGAACAACGTGATCCGGGCGCATAAGCTGGTGGAGACGTTCAAGAAAATCTCCGTCAGCCAAGCCAACGAAGCCAAGGA
Source organism: Methylomagnum sp. (assembly GCF_054333355.1). Lineage (NCBI taxonomy): Bacteria > Pseudomonadati > Pseudomonadota > Gammaproteobacteria > Methylococcales > Methylococcaceae > Methylomagnum > Methylomagnum sp. The sequence goes on from NZ_JBTEKS010000003.1 coordinate 10,076, forward strand.
GCCAGCCAATCTGCCCGAACTGGTGACGGACGCCGTGGACCTGTTCAGGATCAATGCCCGGCGGGCCAAGCTGTCCATTAACGTGGATTGCGCCGGGCTGACCGGCGATCCCCAATGGCTCGGCCATCCGGGCCTGCTGACCCAGGTCGTCATGAATTTCCTGCAAAACATCGAGCGCTACGCCTACCCCGACGGCCAGGGCGGCAAGGTGGGCATCATCGTCGCCGACCAGGGCGAGGCGGATGACGCCCGGTTCACCCTCACCGTGCGGGACTATGGCGCTGGCATTGGCCCCGGCCATCTCGCCAAGATATTCGATCCCTTCTTCACCACCGGGCGCGGCCAGGGCGGCTCGGGGCTAGGGCTGGCCATCGTCCACAACATCGTGACCTCGGCGCTGCAAGGCCGCATCTCCGCCAGTTCCGAACCCGGCCAAGGCACCGCCTTTGTCGTGAGCTTCCCCAAGTCCATCGCCGATCCTGATTAGCCGGAAACCCGGCGTCGGCTACACCCCCTCCCTTTCCCGCCTCGCCGCTTTAACACGCCGCCCCGTTCAATGGCGTGGCGTTGACCCTTTACCAATAGGACTTACGCAGCTTTTGGCTTGTCGTCCCGCCTTCAGGCGGCAAAAAACCGCCTGACGGCGGGACTACGAACTCCTTAAGTGATTGAATGGCAAGGCTGAGTAAGTCCTAACCAACCAGAATCACAAGGGGCTGCTAGACTTTCGAGCCATTTAGCCACCAAACAATGTACATGGACCGGCATTTGGGAGGGGCGGCCTTCCCTTCCGGCCAGGACAACTGGTAGTCAAATTGGACGAAAGAACCCTGGAAATCTACAACGACAGCTTTGAATATTGCCTTTCCAAGCCGCGGTTTCTGACTCGCTTCTACGAACGGCTCATGGCATCCTCACCGGAAGTCAGGGCGCGCTTCAGTAACACCGACATTCACCGGCAAACCCGGATACTCAAAAAATCGCTCTGCCTCCTGACCATGGCCTCGGTGGGGACGAGCGAGGGCCGCGACGAACTCGTCCGGCTGAGCAAGAGCCACGGCCCGGACGGCCTGAACATCCCGGCCTATATGTACGATCTGTGGCTGGACTGCCTGATTCAAACCGTGAAGGAATTCCACGCCCACTGGCGCCCGGAGATCGAGCAGAGCTGGCGCGCCATGCTCGGCCCGCATATCGACGTCCTTAAACCCGACCGCTGAAAGAGCCGACGCCAAGCGGCCCACCGTCGTACAATTTCGGGCGTCGCACCACCCGGAACACCGCCATGCCCCCCTACGAGCATCCCAGCCACGACCACCAATGCTGCATCGCCAAGGCGTTGGAATGCGCCGAGCGCCTTTGCGAAGAGCGGGGCGTGCGCTTCACCCCACAGCGGCGGCGGGTGCTTGAACTCATCTGGTCCAACCACGAATCCGTCAAGGCTTACGACTTGCTGGAGGCCCTCAAAGCCTCCGATCCCGCCGCCAAGCCCGCCACCGTCTACCGGGCGCTGGATTTTCTGTTGGAACAAGGCTTCATCCATCGGGTGGAAAGCCTGAACGCCTTCATCGGCTGCCCCAAGCCGGAACAGCGCCACGAACTGCTGCTGCTGATCTGCGAATGCTGCCATACGGTCGAGGAGCTTCCGGTCCCGGCGGTGATGGAAGCAGTGAATCAGGCCATCCAGTCCGCCGGATTCACGGCCAAGCGGCAGGCGTTTGAAGTGCATGGCCTTTGCGCCGAATGCGCTGAGGATTCGTAAATTCGTGGACGGATTTTCTCCCTCTCGCCTTTGGGACGGGGTTGGGGTGAGGGTGTCAAAAATGGGATTTCTCCTACCAAAAAGCCGAAGTCGCAACCCTGTGATCAGGACCGGGAGAGCGATAAATCCCTTGATTTGGATACCCTCACCCTAGCCCTCTCCCAAAGGCGAGAGGGAAAAATAGTCGCCTTCGACACAGTGAGATTGTCTTGCTCCCACCTTTCTCTCGCATCCAGAGCGGCGCGATGTCAAACTTCCCCCCTACCTCGAAAGACGTAGCGCCATGATGCCCGCCGGGATGGGGCGGCGCGACAGCGAAAAATCGAAATTTAACGGAATGTCGCGAATTGTTATGTTATAACATTATGCGAACTCACATGGAGGCTGACTATGTATCGCTCTTTCCACGCCCTTCCCTTGCTCGCGTGGGCCACCCTGGCCGACGCCGATGAATCCCTCACCCAACAACTCGACGAAATCGTGGTCAGCGCCCCGCTGGATCGGGCCACGGACGCGTTCGCCCGGCCCGTCACGGTGTTGAAGGGCGAGGAATTGCGCGAGCAAGTCGGTCCCACCATCGGCGCGACCTTGCAGCAGTCACCCGGCGTCAACAGCCAATCCTTCGGGCCGGGCGTGGGAATGCCGGTGATCCGGGGCCAGACCGGGCCACGGGTGCGGGTGATGCAGAACGGCGTCGGCAATGGCGACGTGTCCAATTTCAGCCCCGACCACGCCAACAGCGTGGAGCCGGTGCAGGCGGAGCGCATCGAGGTGTTGCGCGGCCCGGCCACCCTGCTCTACGGGAGCGGGGCCATCGGCGGCGTGGTGAACGTCATCGACAACCGCATTCCCGAAAAACGGGTCGAAAAGCCCTTGGGCGGCGCGTTCGAGCAGCGCTACGACTCGGCCTTGGACCTCACGTCCAGCGCCTTCAAGCTGGAGGGCGGACAGGGCAATCTGGCCCTGCATATTGATGGCTTTTTCCGGGAGAGCGGCAATATGCAAATCGGCGGCTGGGCCATCGACGAAGCCGCCGCCCGCGCCACCGATCCGGCCCTGGCGGAAACCCCGGTGATTCAAAACACCAAGAACTATGTGCCGAACACCAATGCCCGCGCCAAGGGCGGCACGGTGGGCCTGTCCTGGGTGGGCGATGACGGCTTCGTCGGTGCCTCGATCAATCGACTGGAAAACAACTACGGCATTCCCCCGGACGGGGCGGGCGGCGAACGCATCCGGGTTGATCTCCAGCAAACCAAATACGACTTCCGGGCCGGGCTGAATAATCCGTTTGAATTCGCCGAGTCACTGAAACTGAAGTTCGGCTACACCGATTACAAGCATTCCGAGCTGGAAGGGGGCGCGGTCGGCACGACGTGGCTGAACGAATCCTACGAAACCCGGCTGGAACTCAAGCATCAACCGCTGGGGCCGGTGCGCGGCGTGGTGGGCTTTCAATCCATCAACAGCGACTTCGGCGCATTCGGCGAAGAAGCCGTGGTGCCGCAATCCGCCATCGACACCTACGGCTTGTTCGCCGTCGAGTCCATGGATTTCGGCCCCGTCACTTATGAATTGGGGGCGCGGGTCGAGCATCAATCCATCACGCCGCAAGGCCGACCCGCCCGCGATTTCCTGCCGGTCAGCGGCTCGGCCTCGGCGCTGTGGAAAGTGGACGACAGCAACCAACTCAGCCTGGCCTTCACCCAGTCGCAACGGGCACCGTCGGTGCAGGAGCTTTTCACCAACGGCGTGCATCACGCCACCCGCAGCTTCGAGATCGGCGATGCCACGCTGGGCAAGGAAGTATCCTACAACCTCGACCTGGGCTACCGCTTCAAGCGGGACTGGCTACGGGCCGAGCTCAACCTGTTCCACAACTGGGTGAACAACTACATCTACCAGCGCAACACCGGCCAGTTGTACGCAGGCGAGGACCACGAAGAGGATCACGCGGGCGAGGAGGAGCATCATCACGGCGAGGGGCTGCCGATCCTCCAGGCCAGCCAGGCCGACGCCATCTTCAAGGGCTTCGAGGCCAAGCTGCTGTTCCCGCTGATGGAGAACAAGTACGGCGTGCTGGATGTCACCCTGTTCAGCGACTACACGCGGGGCGAATTCGTCAACGGCGGCGATGTGCCCCGGATGCCGCCGCTGCGGTATGGCTTGCAACTGGACTACGCCTTCGACGACCACTGGTCCTCCAACCTGCGGCTGACCCGTGGCGAACGGCAGGACAACCCCGGCGCCAACGAATCGGAAACGCCCGCCTATGTGCTGCTCAATCTGGGCGTGCAATATCAGGCCAAGGCTTGGGAACAGGCCGACGTGCTGGTCTTCGCCAAGGCCAACAACTTGCTGGACGAGAACATCCGCAACTCGACGTCGTACCTGCGGAACTTCGCGCCGGAGCCGGGGCGGGGGGCGGAGGTGGGGTTGCGGGTGAGTTATTGAGCCTCTAAAGCCCGCGTGGGCTGGGTTGGAGCTTTGCGGAAGCCCAGCCAGCTAATCCTCTGACGCCGGGTTTCGTCCCCCAACCCAGCCCATGGCCCGCATGGCCTACCCAGTTTCGGCAAATGAATTCGAACCTCACCCGCCTCCCCATCCTAATCCTCACCGGCTTCCTCGGCAGCGGCAAGACCACCCTGCTCAACCGGCTGCTGCGCGACTGGCCTAGCTCGGCGGTCCTTATCAACGAATTCGGCGAAGCCCCGGTGGACCCGCAATTGATCGAGCAGGAAGGCATTCCGCTCATGACCCTCTCCGGCGGCTGCCTGTGCTGCCAGGTGCGGGGGGCGTTGGCACCGGTGCTGAGGAACATCCGGCTGGGCTGGGGCAAACCCGGTGCCCCGAAGTTCGACCGGGTGATCCTCGAAACCAGCGGCGTCGCCAGTCCCGAGCCGGTGCTGGATACCCTGCTGCGGGACCGCTGGCTGGCGCGTAATTACCAACTTTTGGGCGTGGTCGCCACGCTGGCTGTGCCATCGGCGGCGGAACACATCGAGCGGTTTCCCGAAGCCATGGCGCAAGTGGCCTGGGCCGACGCGCTGGTGCTGACTCAAGCCGATCTGGCGGATACCGCCACGCTCGCCCGCCTCGAAACCCGGCTGGACGCGCTGGCACCAGCCACGCCGCGTCTCCGGGCGGTGCGCGGCGAACTCGACCCAGCCGCGCTGTTGACCCGCATCGACACCCGCTATCGCCGCGTGCCCGACGACACCGACCGGCCCGATCATGGCTTTCGTAGCGTCTCGGTGCATTTTGAAACGCCTGTGCCTTGGGTGAGGCTGCGGATGTTCCTAGAGGATTTACTGGCGCGTCATCCATCCCTGGTGCGGGTGAAGGGCGTCGTCCAGTTGCCGAACGTGTTCAGCCCCGTCGCGGTGCATGGCGCGGCAGGCCGACTCTATCCGCCGGTCGATCTATCGACCCGCGCCGCCGACGATGCCCGGAGTCGACTGGTGTTCATCACCACCGGACCCGTCACCGCGCTCGCAGACGAGGTGCGGGCAGGCTTGGCGGGAAATCTGGCGGAGGATGCGGTTCGTTGGCATTGAGGCGGTGTCCATGCTGAAATTTAGGATGCCCGGATAGAAGCCTCCGGCGGATGGGTCGATACAAGCGCATCCATTAACACCGTCAAGGAGAACGCCATGAACCCACTCAAAGTCCTTGGATTATTGTTCGTCGCCGGATCGCTGACCCCGGCGCAAGCCCTCGCGGATGAAGATTTCCACGGCATCATCGAACAGCGCCCGGAGGGAAACACGGGCACCTGGATCATTGGTGGCCAGGAAGTCGCCGTGACCGACAAGACCAAAATCGAGGAGGATGACGGTCCCCTCGCGGTGGGGAAATGCGCCGAGGTGGAGTATGAGAATGGCCGGGTGGAAGAGATCGAAAGCGAATCCCTGTCCGACTGCCGGAAATAGCTAAACGCTCGTGGTTTCGCTTTTACCTGAGCGCGGGTGTGGAACTGGAATCCAAAGCAAGCTTTGGATTCCAGAACCCGCCGCGACGCGAAAACATTGGAATGCAAACTTTACCCCAGAGTTTTGCGCTACCCCTGGGTTCCGAGGCACGCCCCCTCTCAGCACAAACGGAAAGCCGCTTAACCGCCAATAATTGACGCCCGCCCACGCCTGTCCTACCCTCCCGGGTTCCGACAGTTCAACAACAAGAGGCCACCATGCCCGTCATGTCAGAACTTCCGGTATCGGGGGAAAGGCTCCGAACCCCGTCCCATCGCCACGCCATATCGGGCGCGTTCCTGGCGGCGCTGCCCGGCCTTATCGCCCCGGTCCACGCCGACGAGTGGATCGCCGACGCCAGCGCCCGGCTGCTCTATGAGAGCAACATCAACCACGCCGCTTATGGCGCGGCGGTGCTGGACGATTTCGCGTTCGCGCCGCAAGTCGCGCTGGGCCGGTATTTCCAACTCGCCGACGCCGACGGGCTGACCCTCACCGCCAACGCCAAGGGCGCGGTATTCGGGCAATACAGCGGACTGAATTCTATCCACGGCGGCGGCGCGTTCGGCCTGAAACACAAATTCGGCCTGGGCGCCTACGCCCCATGGCTGCGGGTTCATGGCTCGGCGGGCTATACCGAATACGACAGCCGGTGGCGCGACAGCGGGCTGTTTCAGGGCGGCGTGCAATTGGGGCGGCGGTTTGATCCGCGCTTCGGGCTGTGGATAGGCTATGGCTTCGACTACCGGGACGGTCGCGACTCCCGCACGGGTTGGTGGGGCAAGCCGGGCAATGTGTTCACCCTGTCAGGCCACCGGGTGTCGGTGCATTCCGATTTTCTGCTGACGGACGATGTGAACCTGTCCCTTGGCTATGGCGTCCGCTTCGGCGGCATTTATTCCGATTACCGGCTTGGTAGCGGTAGGCCGTTGCCTCCGGCCCCGGCGGCGGTGCGGGACGACGCTTTTCCCGGTTACATCGCCTATCGGATCGACCACGCCACCACCCACGATTTCAGCCTGGAAGCGAGCTACGCCCTGAGCGGCCACGCTTCCCTCGCGGTGCGGTATGAATTCCAAGTGGCTTATGGGGGCGGGCTGAGCTATGCGAACCATGCGCCGCGCATCAGCTTTGATTACAGCTTTTGAGGATGGAACCAACCATGCCTATTCCTCGATTCATCCGATTTCCAGGCTTCCTGGCCGCGCTCACCCTGTTGCCTCACGTCCTCCCCGCCGCCCCGCTGGAGGCCACCGTCACCGACAAAACTGGCAAGCCGGTGGAAAACACGGTCGTCTATGCCCTGCCAAAAAGCTATAAGCCACCGAAGTCCGTGCCTGTCCTGGTGGTTGACCAAATCGACAAGGAGTTCGTTAATCACGTCACGCCCGTGCAGATGGGCACGCCAGTGAGCTTCCCCAACAGCGACGACGTCCGCCACCACGTCTATTCCTTCTCCCCGGCGAAAACCTTCGAACTGCCGCTGTACGTGGGCACGCCCGCCAAGCCGGTGGTGTTCGACAAGCCGGGCGCGGTGGCCCTGGGCTGCAATATCCATGACTGGATGCTGGGCTACATCTATGTGGTCGAGACGCCTTTTTTCACCAAAACCGGCGCCGATGGCCGGGGCAAGCTTGAACTGCCACCGGGCGAGTACGACGTGCGAATCTGGCACCCGGAAATGCGGGGCAAGACCGAGCAGACCGGCCAGCGGGTCAGCGTCACCGACACCGTCAAGCTCGGTTTCAGCCTCGACTTGAAACACGTCTGGAAAGTCCGCCGCGCTCCCGGCGGGTCGGACGGCGGCCCCCGTTATTGATGCTCCGCTTCAAGCGTTTCCGCAGCCGGATTCTGTGCCTCTTCCTGGGCTTGTTCGGCTTGGTTCAGGTGGCGACTTTCTACGCGGTTGAAACCGCCAACCTGCGCAACGCTCACCAGCAAATCGGCGAGGCGCTGGAGACAGGCGCCCGCGTCTTCAACCGTTTATTGGAGAACCGCACCGGCCATCTGGCGGATAACGTCCGGTTGCTGGCCACTGATTATGCCTTCAAGAAAATCGTCGCCACCCGCGACCGCGCCAGCCTCCTGTCCGCCCTGGACAGCTACCGGCAACGCGGCCAAGCCGACGCCATCATGATTGTCTCCATGGAGGGTGAATTATTGGCCGACACGCTGCACCCTCAAACCACCAATCCGGCGGCGGAGCTAGCGCCGGTCATCCGCCTGGCCGAAAACACCGAGAGCGGCGAGTCCGCCGCGTTGGCATTCATTGATCGGCAAGCCTACCAATGGGTGGTCACGCCACTGCTGGCGCCGAATCCCGTAGCCTGGATCGTCACCGGCTTTGTTATCGACGACCGGCTGGCCGGGGAATTCAAGGCGCTGACCCAGGCCGACGTATCCCTCTTAACGCGGGCGGCGGACCAATCCTGGTCGCAACTAGCGTCCACCCTGCCGGGTGGATTGCAAGCGGCCTTGCCGGGGGCGCTGTCCGGCGCGAACTGGCAACCGGACAAGAGCTTTGCCCTCGTACTCGGGCTGGACGCCGAGTATGTTGCCCTCATCACGCCGCTCGGCCATGGCACCCCGGCGGTGTTCGCCGTCCTGCAACAGCCCATCGAAGAAAAACTGCGGCCCTTTCACCGGCTGAACGAGGCACTCCTGGCCTTGGGGCTCACGGGGTTATTGTTCGCCGTGACGGGTAGCGTTTGGATTGCTCATTCCGTCACCCGTCCGGTGTCGGCGCTCGCGGAGGGCGTGCGCCGGATTGAGCGGGGTGAATACGGTTATGTCATCACCCTGCCCTACCGCGATGAAGTGGGCCAACTGGCTGGCGCCTTCAACCACATGTCCCAGGGACTCGCGGAGCGGGACCGGATGCGGGACTTATTGGGCAAGGTGGTGTCGCCCGCCATCGCGCAGGAGCTACTGGCGCGGGACATTCAACTGGGCGGGGAGGAAATCGAGGCCACCATCCTGTTTTCTGACATTCGGGGCTTCACCACGTTGAGTGAATCCGTGTCGCCCAAGGTACTGCTGGATTTGCTCAATATCTATCTCACCGCAATGAGCGCCGTCGTGGAGAAGCATGGCGGCGTGGTGGACAAATACATCGGCGACGCGGTGATGGCCTTGTTCGGTGCCCCGTTGCCCGACGCAGGCCACGCCGACCGCGCCCTGCTGGCGGCGCTGGACATGGTGTCGGCGTCCGAGCGGCTAAACCGGGATTTTCAAGCACAAGGCTTGCCGCCGCTGAATATCGGCATCGGCGTGAACAGCGGGCGCATGGTGGCGGGCAACATGGGTTCCCGCGACCGGCTGAACTACACCGTCATCGGCGACCCGGTGAATCTGGCGGCGCGACTGGAGTCACTCACGAAGGAAAAAGCTTACGGCACCAAGATCATCGTCGGCGAGGCGACCTTGGGAAAAGCGAGGGGGGCTTATCGGACGCGGGCCTTGGGGCAGGTGGTAGTGAAAGGGAAAACCCAGGCGGTGGGTATCTTTGCGTTAACGGGAGAGGCGTGATTAACAATGCCATAAACGCAAAACGGGCGGGAGAAACCTCCCGCCCGCTGCAAACTACTCCTTGTTACGCGACCTTGGACATCATTCCAAGTTAGCGTGCCTCGTCCGCATTTCTTCTTCCGGGATGCCCTTTTCGTGAATGATGTGCGAAATGGTGGCTTCCAAGAAAATCAAGGTGGACAATTCGAAAGTGGTGCCCATCGGCATGCCGACCACTTTTCCGTACAGATCAGGTGCGCCAATCGGTAAGATGATATTAGCCATATCGCCGATGGTGGAGCTGCCCTTCGCAGAGATCAAGGCGATTTCCGCCCCCTGTTCCTTGGCCCGCTTGGTGTAAGCGATCATCGTCTCGGTTTCTCCCGAACCCGAGATAACGATCAACAAATCGCCAGCCCTAATACTGGGGGTGACGATTTCGCCGACAACAAACACCTCGTAGCCACCATGCATCAGCCGCATCGCAAAGAATCTTGCGACCAAAGCCGAACGCCCGGCACCCGCAATGAAAATGCGGGAAGCCTTGTCGAGCATGGCAGTCAATTTCTCATCATAGCCAGAATCGGTAGCCGCGAGGATGCTCGTGATCTTCTCTATGATAAGTTGACGATGCTGGCCCATTTAGGCGGCCTCGATCAGCTCGCGAATTTCACGAGCCGCGTCAGCCGGAGAAGCCGCACCGTAGATGGCCGCGCCAACCACGATGATGTTCGCGCCAGATTGTGCAACCTGCTGTGCGGTGGAGTGCTTGATGCCGCCAGCAACAGAGATTCTGACCGGCAGACCCAGTTTGGCAACCAAGCTCAAGTCAGCGAAGGGGGTTTGACCGGCGGCCTGAGCGTCGAGACCGGTGTGGACGCCGATGATCTGAGCGCCCGCTTCGGCGGATGCCTTGGCGCAAGCAGCCTTGTCGGGCACATTGATGAGGTCAACCTGCACTTCGGCGCCATGCGCGTTGGCGGCTTTGATAACGCCAGCGATGGTCGGGAGACCGGATACGCCCAGAACGGTGCAGATGTCGGCACCAGCGGCGTAGAACGGGGTGGCTTCGTATTCGCCAGCATCCATGGTCTTGAGGTCGACCAACAGCAGCTTGTTGGGGAATCTTTTTCTCAGCTCTTTAACCAAGCCCACGCCGTTGTGCTTGATGTTGGGGGTTCCGATTTCGATGATGTCGATGTAGGGGGCCGCAAGCTCGGCGAGCTTAAAAGTGACATTGTTGTCCAGAGAATCTAATGCCAATTGGATCAATGGTCTTGCCATGATGAATACTCCAAGATTATTTATGGTTTGGTTAAAGGCGCTTACTGCATTCATTAAAATGCAATACTTCGACTGCAAAAAAGGAACGAGACAAAAGTGTCAGCGCCCCTTATTTTTCAGATACCTAGCGACCCCGGTCTCCGGGGACTTCTTTTCAGATATTTCTAGGTTTTTTATGTACCTAGCAACCCCCGTCTCGGTGGACGACTTTGTCTCAAGTGATACCAAGTTTTCCAGATATCTGGCAACTCCGGTCTGCTCTGCCATGATACATGCTCCAAATGCTTTATGGCTAATAACACATATGCGCCAATTCAGAAGCGCAAGAATTGCTGAATTTAAGCCAGGACAGAAACTAATGTCAATGTCCTACACTATCCAGATATTTTTCAACACCAGTTTTCGAAGCCTCTTTAGCGACCACCGCCTTTTCTTTGGCTTCTGCTTCCAAAATGGTGAGGTATTTCGAAACTCCCGTCACTTTTATGGCAGACTCACTGACGCTTCTCAGGTACTTCGCAACGCCTGTCTCACCGCCCACGGTTCCCGAAAGCAATGCCGAAGCCTCTTCCTTGACTGATTGGGAAGCCGAGCCGGAACGCTTGGTGCTCCAAAATATGAATCCGGCTAGGGCAAGAATGACTAAGGCGATTGGATAGTTCTCCATTGAAGCTTCCTCTTTGTTGTTTATAGGCTGTTCGGGTTTGGTTTCCGCAGCACTTGGATTTGATTGATTCGCCGAGACGACTGACGTCGCTGCTTGGGTGGATTTAGGGCTTTCGCTTGCCCGCGCACTTGCGGCTTGGCTATGCTTAGCGATTAAATCGGCATCCTGGGAAATGATCACCGGCTGAAAGTCCGCCGCAGGGTATTGCGGGTCTGCCCCGACCATGGGGCTGGCTAATAGCAACGCCACGCATAGGCCTTTCGTCAAATTTTTTTTTGTCACGTCGCTTCCCTCTGAGTCGTAGGAATTGATAAAGAGCACGGCCTCTGGGCTGCCTGGCCGACCTCTCCGAGTAGTATAAGGGGGCACTTCGCCAATTGGAATACATCGCATGACAAGAAGGAAACGTGGGCACGTACGTCCCACCCTGCCCCGCGAAAAACAAATCCCAACGCCCAGCGAAAACCGCCTCAAATAGTTAAACGACCACTTGAAGATTGTCGATCAATCGCGCCTGCCCCAGCCTAGCGGCAACCAGGATCACCAGCCGCGAGTCATCCGCTCCCGGTGGATCGAGGCCGTCCTGGCGGCGGATGGCGAAATAATCCGGCAGGAATCCATGGGCCGATAAGGCTTCGGTCTTTTCCTTCTCGATGCGTCCAAAATCCCGCTCGCCCCGGTGAATCTCCTCGGCAGCCTCGCGCAAGGAAGCATAAAGCAGTCCCGCTTGAGTTTTCTCCTGATCGGAGAGATAGGCATTCCGCGAACTCATCGCCAAACCATTTGGCTCGCGCGCCGTGGGCACGCCATGAATGCGCACCGGCAAATCGAGGTCGGCCACCAGGCGGCGGATAACCGTCAACTGTTGGTAGTCCTTCTCGCCAAACAGAGCCGCGTCGGGCTGAACCTGATTCAACAACTTGCACACCACGGTGGCGACGCCGCGAAAATGCCCCGGACGAAACCGGCCACACAAGTCGCTCGACAGCCCCGGCACTTCGACGAAGGCCATGCCGGTGGCTTCTTGCGGGTAAAGCTCGGTGGCACCGGGCAAAAACAGCAGGTCGGTCCCAGCGGCCAAAAGCTTTTCGGCGTCTTGCTCCGGGGTACGCGGGTAGGCCGCGAAGTCTTCGCAGGGGCCGAACTGAGTGGGATTGACGAAGATACTGACAACCACCCGGTCGCCCTGCCGTTTCGCCTCTTCAACTAGGCGGATGTGGCCGTCATGCAGATTGCCCATGGTGGGCACGAAAGCCACCGACAGCCCTTGTGCCCGCCAAGCGCGCACGATCTCGCGCAATTCGGGAATTGATTCGGCGGTGCGCATCAAAAGCTATGCTCCGGCCCAGGAAAATGGCCTTCCCGCACCTCCAGCGCATAGCGCCGGAAGGCTTCCCGGATATTCCCGGTGCCTTCAAGAAAATTCTTGGAAAACTTGGGGCGCTTGCCCGGCGTGATTCCCAGCATGTCGTGACACACCAACACCTGCCCGTCGCAATCAGGCCCGGCACCGATGCCGATGGTGGGAATTTTCAGGGCGGCGGTGATTTCGCCAGCCAGGGGAGCGGGGACGCATTCCAACACCAGCAAGCTGGCTCCGGCCTCTTGCAACAAGATTGCGTCTTCCAGGATGGTTTGGGCAGAGTGCTCATCCCGCCCCTGCACCAAATATCCCCCCATTCGATGCACTGATTGGGGCAGCAATCCCAGATGGGCACACACCGGAATGTCCTGATCCACCAAGGCGCGGATCACGTCTTCCCGTTTACGCCCGCCTTCCAGCTTGACCATCTGGACGCCGGTCTCGCGGACCAGTCGGGCGGCGCTGTCCAAGGCCCGAACCGCATCCGGGTAACTCATGAAGGGCAAGTCCGCCACCACCATCGCCCGCCTTGCCCCACGCGCCACGCAGGCCGCGTGGTAGGCCATGTGATCCAAAGTGACGGGCAAGGTGCTGGCATGGCCCTGCACGACCATGCCCAATGAATCACCGACCAGAATCACGTCGATGCCCGCCTCATCCATGGTCGCCGCGAAGCTGGCGTCATAGGCGGTCAGCATGGCGATCTTCTCGCCACGCGCCTTCATGCCTTGCAAGGCGGGGATGGTTAGCGATTTGTCCATGTCAGGCGGCTCCAATGATCGAAAGTCCCCGGCGCGGGCAGCGCCGCGCCAGTTCCGCCAAAGAACCCTGGCCGGGAACAGCCAAATCCGGGGCGATTTCCAGCAGGGGATACAGCACGAATTCGCGCTCACTCAAGCCTGGATGGGGAACGGTCAGCCGCTCGGAGGCGATGATTTCCGTGCCATACAGCAAAACATCCAAATCCAGCGTGCGTGGACCCCAGCGCTCGCCGAGGCGCACCCGACCAAAAGCGGTTTCGATGGCTTGCAGTTCCCGTAATAGATCGAGTGGTGCCAGCGTGGTTTCAACGGCCATGGCCGCGTTGACGTAATCCGGCTGACCCGCTGGCCCCAGGGGGGCACTGCGATAAAGGCTGGAGAAAGCGGCCTCCCGGATGCCGTGGGTGGCGCTGATTTGAGTCCGGGCGGCGCTGATACGCCCAGCGGGATCATCGAGGTTGCCACCCAAGCCAATATAAGCGACCACCGCCGCCGGGTCAGGAAGCCGTGACATCCTTGGGTGCCTTGGCCGAGCGGGGTTTGCGTTTGCGCGTCCGTAAGCGCCCGGACTGACGCTTGTTGCCGCTGCGCGTCATGGCTTTTTGTTCCGCCTCCGAAGCGTCCAAGAAGCGTGTCCACCACTCCGCGAGGGAAAGATCGGCCTCGCCGGTTTCCGCCCGCAGCACCAAAAAGTCATAAGCCGCCCGGAACCGGGGATGCTCCAGCAAACGAAACGCCCGCCCGCCCTGAGTCCGCTCGAAACGCGGCTGTAACGACCACAATTCGCGCACAGGCAAACCCACGCTGCGGGGAATGGCGATGCGGCGAATCTGCCGCCCAATTACTTCACCGGACGCCTCTTGGTAAGCCAGGATTTCGTTCTCGCCCGCCTCAATCCGCGCCTGGGCACGCGCCCGCACCGGCTCCCACAGCAAGGCGGCGAATAGGAAATATGGCGCCACCGGCTTGTCATCCTGCACCCGTTGATCGGTGCGCTCCAAGGCTTTGGCCAGAAAGGTGAGCGGGAATCCCTGCTGCTCGCGGGCGAGGCTTTGCTCGGTATCGGGGAACAGGACGCCGAATAATCCGAAATGGCGAAGCTGCTCAAAGGTCTGCACGGCATAGCCGGAGAGGAACAGCTTCGCCACTTCGTCGTACAGCCGGGCGGCGGGAATCTCGCCGAGTTGGCGGGCCAGGCGTGGAATCGGCTCGGCGCAATCGGGGTGAATCGTGAACCCCAGCTTGACCGCGAACCGCACCGCCCGGAGCATCCGCACCGGGTCTTCGCGGTAGCGCTTGTCGGGGTCGCCGATCAGCCGCAGGGTGCTGGCCTTGTGGTCCTCCATGCCGCCGACATAATCGACCACGGAGAAATCGCTGATGTTGTAATAGAGGGCATTGACCGTGAAGTCCCGCCGGAACGCATCCTCTTCGATGGTGCCGTACACGTTGTCGCGCAGGATGCGGCCATTTTCCAGCACCCGCTCGGTGTGTTGCTCCTCCTCGCCCGCCAAGCCCCGGAAGGTGGCGACCTCGACGATCTCATCGCCGAAATACACATGGGCTAGGCGAAACCGCCGACCAATCAAGCGGCAATTGCGGAATACATCGCGGACCTGTTCGGGATGGGCGTCCGTCACCACGTCAAAATCCTTCGGCTCCCGCCCCAGCAACAAATCGCGCACACAGCCACCCACCAAATAAGCCTCATACCCCGCTTTCTTCAAACGATACAGCACCCTAAGCGCGTTATCGTTGATGAGCGAACGCGAGATCATGTGTTCGGATCGCGGAAAAACCCTGGGCAATGTTTGTGAGGGGGGGGCTATCACCGGCTCGGGTTCGGGGTGCGAGATATTGAACAGCTTTTTGACGAAGTTAATGATAGGCAGAGGAGTTACGCACGGGTGGGCTTTTGAATGACGCGAATATTAACCTACGCCGCCAGCCCGCTCAATGCGTCTTTCACGGCGCGCCACCCGCGCCGCGCCATTTCTAGCCTGGAATTTTCCATTGAAAAATCAGCGGGCAGCGGGATAACTTCGCGGGGTGTACGCTCTAAAGCTAAAGACCGGAATCAGCCGGTTCAGTTCCACGGGAGTGCCGCCATGCTTGAGAGCGGGTTCGATCAAATCAACCATTTCCTACAAACCCATCCCTACTGGCTCGCGCAATTGGCTTTTTTGCTGCGCATCAAAAGCTGGCTGCTGGCCTTGTTGATGGGATATTTCCTATTCCTGATTTACAGGGAACAACGTGGTAAAACCGCCGTCGAGAAAAACTACAAGACCAAGGCTTATTTCCGGGCCTAAACTTATGCGAGACGCCAAAGCTCCTGAGCGCCGACACGCTCCAACGGCTTGAATCCGGCACGTCGAGTCATTGGAAAAAACTGTGTGGCACCCAAAAAACTGGGTATCATGCCCGCCCTTTATTTATTCACTCCCACCCAAGGCACCCTCCATGCAAATCGCGGACGACAAGGTAGTACAAATCCACTACACCCTCACCAATGACGAAGGCGAAACCCTCGATAGCTCACGGGACCAAGAACCTTTGGCTTATCTTCACGGCTTCGGCAATATCATTCCGGGCCTGGAGAACGCCTTGGCCGGGCGCGTGGTTGGCGACAAGTTTCAGGTAACGATCCCGCCGGAGGAAGCCTACGGTCTACGCGATGACGACATGGTGCAAGCCGCGCCGAAAAGCGCCTTCCAGGGGGTGCCTGAAGTGCTGCCGGGAATGCAATTCCACGCCGAATCCCCGGAAGGCATCCAGTTGGTGACAGTCATCGACGTGGACGGCGATAACGTCATCCTCGACGGCAACCATCCCATGGCCGGCATGACGCTGAATTTCGATGTGGAAGTCGCCGAGGTGCGTGACGCCACTGCCGAGGAGCTGGACCACGGCCATGTCCACGGCTCCCACGGCCATCATCACTAAGCCCAGCGATTCTCCGTCGGCGGCCCCAGGCAGAGGGCCGCCGTTCATCCCGACGCGGCGTCCGGCTTCAAGCGTCGATAAACGCCCACATATCGTGTTCATCCGCCTCTTCGACCACCACCTCGACAAACTGGCCGACTTCCAGATGCGTCGCCCCGTCGATAAAGACCTGCCCGTCGATTTCCGGCGCGTCGGCCCGGCTGCGAGCCACGGTGCCTTCTTCCACCACCTCGTCCACCAACACCATTTCCCGCCCGCCGACCCTCGCCTCTAGGCGCTCGGCGCTGATGCGGGCCTGAACCTCCATGAACCGCGCCAGCCGCTCCTCCTTCACGGCTTCCGGCACCGCATCGGGCAAGCCGTTGGCCGCCGCGCCTTCCACCGGGGAGTAAGCGAAACAGCCCACCCGGTCCAGTTGCGCCTCCTCCAAAAATCCCAGCAGATGCTCGAAATCCGCCTCGGTTTCGCCGGGGAACCCGACAATGAAGGTACTGCGCAGGGTCAGGTCTGGGCAGGTACTCCGCCAGCGGGCGATTCGGGCCAGCACGTCCTCCGTGGCGGCGGGCCGTTTCATCAGCTTGAGGATGCGCTCGCTGGAATGCTGAAAGGGGATGTCCAGGTACGGCAGGATTTTCCCCTCCGCCATCAGCGGAATGACCTCGTCCACATGGGGATAGGGATAGACGTAATGCAGCCGCACCCACACGCCCAGGTCGCCCAAGGCTTTCGCCAAGTCGTAGAACTTGGTCTTCACTGGACGGCCATTCCAGAACCCGGTGCGGTATTTCAAATCGACGCCGTAGGCGCTGGTGTCTTGGGATACCACCAGCAACTCCTTCACCCCCGCCTCGACCAAGCGCTCCGCTTCGGTCATCACTTCGCCGATGGGCCGACTCACCAAATCGCCCCGCATGGACGGGATGATGCAGAAGGTGCAGCGATGGTTGCAGCCCTCGGAAATCTTGAGGTAGGCGTAATGGCGCGGGGTGAGCTTGATGCCTTCCGGCGGCACCAGATCGACGAAGGGATCGTGGAGCGGCGGCAGGTTCTCATGCACCGCCTCGATCACCTCCTCGTAGGCATGAGCGCCCGTGATTTTCAGCACCGCCGGATGCCGCGCCCGGATTTCCGCCTCGCGCACGCCGAGACAGCCGGTCACGATGACCTTGCCGTTTTCCTCCAGCGCCTCGCCGATGGCGTCCAACGATTCCTCGACGGCGGCGTCGATGAAGCCACAGGTGTTGACCACGACAAGGTCGGCGTCCTGATAGGTGGGCGACAGGTCGTAGCCTTCGGCGCGCAGCTTGGTGAGGATGCGTTCGCTGTCCACCAAGGCTTTGGGACAGCCCAGGCTGACGAATCCGATGCGGGGTGTTTTCATGGGAACGGAAAAGGGTCAGGGAAAAGCGGGCATTTTACCCGAAGGACGGCAGCGGGCTTGTTCTGGCCGCTTGAAGTGTCAGAGACACCGGCTCACCCCCCGACGTCCCTCCCGCTATTCTAGTGAAAGCACGAACTCCCACTGCCGCTCGTCCACCGGCATGACGGACAAACGGTTGCCGCGCCGTATCAGGGCCAAACCGTCGAGTTCGGGGCGGTCCTTCAGTTCCGTGAGCGTGATAACGCGCCGCAGCTTGCGGACGAACCGCACGTCCACCATGAGCCAAGCGGGCTGGTCCACCCGGCTTTTGGGATCATAATGCTTGTGATCGGGATCGAAGGCGGTGGGATCGGGATAGGCTTCCCGGGCGATTTCAGCCAGGCCGACGATGCCGGGGGCATCGCAGTTGGAATGGTAGAAAAACACCTGGTCGCCCAGCTTCATTTGATCCCGCATCATGTTCCGCGCCTGATAGTTGCGCACGCCATCCCATGGCTCGATCTGGGCGGTACGCGCCGCCAAGTCGTCGATGCCGAATTCGCCGGGTTCGGATTTCATCAGCCAGTAGTTCATGCAGATTTCGCCCTGTCGGAAAATATGGAACGCCTTCGATGGACACTTGACCCGCAAGCAAAATCCGCCCCAACCGGGCACGGCGCAACGCCGCCGGGTGGCTTTAAGCAAACGGGGAAACTGGATATGGTGAGAGGAATTTGGCGGCTCCAAGATGCGGAACCCGCCCGTAGGTGAAAAAGTATTCCCCGCCTGCGCCGTAGTCCGCTTTCGCCCTTGAACCGAACGGTTCAGGTGGGGACTAAGAACACCGAATTAGGCTTTCCGCTCGGGGCGGACCTGCGCACATCGTGTGCTCAAAAATCCCCGGGGTTTTAGATTAGGCTCAAGAAGTAACCCAGCGGACTTCGAACGCCGCAGGGAATACCCGGTCAGAATTTTACCGGCTTGGCGGATAACTGCAACAGATAGATGAAGGTGGCCGGGCGAGGGAATTATTCCGCGCCAGAGATGGGGTCGCCGTTATAGCGGGAAGGGACATCCTGAGAGGCTGACTTGTTGCGTTGATTCGCCAGCAGCAATTCATGGGCGATATTCAGCGCCGCCATGACCGCGATGCGTTCGGAGCCAATCACCCGGCCCGTGCCACGAATCTGGCGCATTTTCTCGTCGAGATAGCGGGCGGCCATGAGGAGATCATGCTGTTCTTCCGGCGGGCAGGAAATGGGGTATTCCTTACCGAGGATTTGGACTTTGATTGGCGGGTTTATCTCACTCATGCGGTACGTCCCATGAAATCAGGTGCTGAATTAAGCATACCCGCCGCCATGCCCTGGCTGTGCGGGTCGAGGTAATTTAGATAGGGGGGTGGCTTTCGATGCGGCACTCGCGGATGGTAGGATAAAGAATTACCAAAGGGTCCACAAGGCCGCCATGAAGCACCAAATTTCCTACCGGGACATCCAGGACATCGTGCTGGATTACACCGAATCCGGCGGCGCGGCAGAAGCTCACGGACTCCTGTCCGGGATGCTGTGCATGGACATCGGCATTGACCCTGGCACCTGGCTGGAGAACCTGATCAACGCCGAGGAATCCCCGCCGCAAGGCCGGGATAAGGCGCTCCTGACCCAGCTATTCGAAGGCACCCGCCGTCAGTTGGATGACTTCGATTTCTCCTTCGAACTCCTGCTCCCGGACGACGAATCCCCCTTGGAAGAAAAGGCTACCGCCCTCAGCGAGTGGTGCCAAGGCTTTCTCGCGGGTCTTGGCTACGCCGCCAAAACCAACGGCTCCGATTGGCCGGGCGAATGCACCGAGATTCTCAAGGACTTCATGGAAATCGCCCGGCTGGATTCCGACGCCTCGGACGAAGCCGATGAAGCCGCCTATACCGAACTCGCCGAATACGTCCGCGTCGGCGTGCAGGTCATCCATAGCGAATTGCAGTCGGGCACGCCCAGACAATTACACTAAACCCAAACGCCATGCTTTCGCCCAGCGACTTCAAGACGCGCCGCAAGCACTTAATGCAGCGCATGACAAAGAACAGCGTCGCCCTCATCGCCGCCGCCCCCGCCCGAACCCGCAACCGCGACACGGAATATCCCTACCGCCAGCACAGCGATTTCTTCTACCTGACCGGCTTCCACGAGCCGGAATCCCTGGCGGTGTTCATGCCGGGCCGGAAACAGGGTGAATTCGTCTTGTTCTGCCGGGAGTTCGACCCGGAAAAAGCCATCTGGACCGGCAAGCACGCCGGACTCGAAGGCGCCCGCGAAGCGTTCGGTGCCGACGAAGCCTTGCCCATCGCGGAACTGGACCAGCAGCTTCCCGGCCTCCTGGAAAATCGGGACCGGGTTTATTTCCCCATCGGCCACGATGCCGAGCTGGATCAACGGGTGATGGCGGCGGTCAACGTGGTTCGGGGCCGTGCCCGCACGGGTGTCCGGGCGCCTTACGAGTTCGTGGCTCTGGAGCATGTTCTCCATGAGCAACGGCTCTTCAAATCGCCCGCCGAAATCGGCGTGATGCGGCGGGCCACCGAGGCTTCGGTGGCGGCCCACCAGCGGGCCATGCGCGTCTGCCAGCCAGGCAAATATGAATACGAGATTGAGGCGGAGCTACTCCACGAATTCACCCGGCACGGGATGCGTTCGCCCGCCTACCCGAGCATCGTGGCGGGCGGGAAAAACGCCTGCGTGCTGCATTACACGGAGAACAACGAGCGACTCCATGACGGCGATTTGCTGTTGATTGACGCCGGGGCCGAGTACGAGAACTACGCCGCCGACATCACCCGGACCTTCCCGGTGAATGGCACATTCAGCGAGGCCCAGCGGCTCATCTATGAATTGGTGTTGGACGCGCAATACGCCGCCATTGAGGAGGTCCGCCCCGGTCGCCGCTGGATCGAGCCCCACGCAGCGGCGGTGAAAACGCTGGTCAAGGGCTTGGTCAAGCTGGGACTGCTGGAAGGCAAGGTCTCGAAGCTCATCAAGGACGAGGCTTACAAGAAGTTCTACATGCACCGCACCGGCCATTGGCTGGGCATGGATGTGCATGACGTCGGCCAGTACAAACTTAACGGCAAATGGCGTGAATTGGAGCCGGGCATGGTGCTGACCGTGGAACCGGGGCTGTATATCGCCCCCGATTGCACGGACGTGGACCCCAAATGGCGCGGCATCGGGGTGCGCATCGAGGACGATGCGCTAGTCACCAAGGACGGCTGCGAAATTCTCACCGCTGGCCTGCCCAAGACCGTGGCGGAAATTGAAGCCTTCATGGGGGATTCGGCATGAATTACGACTACGACCTATTGATCGTCGGCGGCGGGCTGGTGGGCGGCAGCTTGGCCCTCGCCCTGCGGGATGCGCCCCTGCGCATTGGCGTGGTGGAGGCCCAAACCGAAGCGGAACGCCAAGCCTCCCCGGCGGGCGAACGTGCCCTGGCCCTGTCGCGGGGCACCGCGCAAATCTTGGATGAACTCGGCGTCTGGCGGGCGGTGATGCCGGAAGCCGCGCCGATCCGGCATATCCACGTTTCCGACCGGGGGCATTTCGGCAAGACCCGCTTGCACGCGGCCAACAAAGGCGTGGACGCACTGGGTTATGTGGCCCTCGCCCGGGTGCTGGAGGACGCCATTGAGCGGACCCTGGGGGAACCCCCTATCACCCGGCTCTGCCCCGCCCGCGTCATCGGAATCAAGAGCGGACGGGACGGCATTTGTGTCACTCTCAAGCGGAACGACGAATCCGTGAACCTGACCGCCCGCTTGGTGGTCGCGGCGGATGGCGGCACTTCCACCGTGCGGAAGCTGTTGG
This sequence comes from Methylomagnum sp., assembly GCF_054333355.1. Lineage (NCBI taxonomy): Bacteria > Pseudomonadati > Pseudomonadota > Gammaproteobacteria > Methylococcales > Methylococcaceae > Methylomagnum > Methylomagnum sp. The sequence continues at coordinate 31,557 of NZ_JBTEKS010000003.1, forward strand.
ACATCGAGCAGGCCGTGCGGGATTACGGCCAGACCGCCATCGTCACCGAGGTCCGCACGGAAAAGGACGCCGACTTCACCGCCTACGAACGCTTCACCTCATCCGGCCCGTTGGCTTTCCTGCCCTTGGGACGCAAGGAATACTCGGTGGTCTGGACGTTGAGGCACGAGGATGTGGCTGAATTGCTGAATCTGTCCGAAGCCGAGTTCACCGCCCGGCTGCAGGCCGCTTTCGGCTATTGGCTGGGGAGGATCGAATTGGCGTCCCGGCGGCAGGGCTTTCCGCTTAAGCTCATCCGGGCCGAAAGAATGGTGGCCGAGCGGGTCGCATTGATCGGCAACGCCATGCATCAAATCCACCCGGTGGCGGGCCAAGGCTTCAACCTGGGGATACGGGACGCGGCGGCGCTGGCGGATCGGCTGATGGCTCAGTCGGCGTTTGGAGGGGACATCGGCGACCCGCGTTTTCTGGCCAACTACGCCAAGTCACGGCAGGCGGACCTGGCCACGGTCATCCGGTTCACCGACAGCATGGTCCGGCTGTTTTCCAATGACTCCCCCCCGTTGGCCTTGGCCCGGAATCTTGCCATGGTCGCGCTGGACCGCCTCCCGCCCGCCAAGCGCTTGCTGGCTCGCCATGCCATGGGTTACGGCGCTAGGGCTTAACCCGACCCCCTTCACTTGAACTTGGGCAGCCCGGTTTCCAGGAGCCAGCGGTCCCGCAGGTCGTCGAAACGCCAGCGCTGCTCGTCAACGAGGGAGTCTTCGACGACGCCGCTCGAGGTCAGATAGCGGATTTCCACTGTCTGGGTCAGCACTTTCCCCGACGGGAATAAATCCCTGAATTTCGCCTGATAGCCGGTGACCTTGATTCGATCCAGCTTTTTCCAATCGGGCGCTGACTTGGAAGGATCGGCCAAATACTCCGCCGCCCGCTTGAACAGGCTCCACCGGATGGCGGCCTCGTAGCTGTGAAGTTGCTCCTCGGTCCGCATCAATAAATAGTCGTGGGAACAAGCGGTCAGCGCCAAGCAACAGACGCCCCATCGCAGCGACTTGAGGAGCCTTGGATAAATCATATGGAACACATCCGATAGTGTGGCGGGTTGGCTCAATGGGCCACCGCCCGGTCTCTTCCAGAATCCAACAATCCATTGATTTCACCCAACAATTCCGCGTCCTGATAAGGTTTGCCAAGGAAGGCGTTGACGCCAATTTCGAAAGCCTGCTGACGATGCTTGTCGGCGGTACGGGAGGAAATCATGATGATGGGGATGTGGGCCAAGTGCCGGTTGTTGCGGACGTTCTCCGACAAATCGAAGCCGTCCATGCGGGGCATTTCGATGTCCACCAGCAGCAAGTCGGGCGTGATCCGCTGCATTTGCTCCAAGGCGTCGATGCCATCCTTGGCGGTCACGACCTGGAACCCTTGGCGGGCCAAGAACCGCTCGGTCACGGTGCGGACGGTAATGGAGTCATCCACCACCATCAGCAACGGCACCGACGCATAGGACTGAGCGGCTTGACCCGCGCTAACACGGACCTCCTCTTTGAACGCCAATTCCACGGGGTCGATGATTAGGACCAATTGCCCGCCGGACAACACGGTCGCCCCCTTCATCCCCTTGAGTCGGCCCACTTGCGGGCCGGGGTCTTTGACGACCACTTCCTGGGTGTTGAGCAACTCATCGACCACCACGGCGATGCGCCCCTGCGCGCCACCCAGGAACACCAGCCAGAATTTGATGGCGGGGGATGGACGAGAGTCCATGTCGCCCACAAGGCGCTGCAATTCAAAAAACCGATAGTCCTTGCCACCCCACTTGATTTCTCCGGTCTTGGCCGCCTCTTCCAAGACGGCGGCATCGAACTTGCCGACGTGCTGCACCATGGTGGTGGGTAGGGCATAAAGCTGACCACCGGCCCGCACTGGCACCACGCGGCTCATGGCCTGCTTCGCGGGCACATACAGGGTGAACGTAGTGCCCTGGCCGGGCCGGGTTTCCAGCTCGATACGTCCGCCTAGAATCTGTACCTCGTTACGCACCACGTCGAGTCCGACACCCCGACCGGCCACATCGCTGACCCGCTCGCTGGTGGTGAAGCCCGGCGTGAACAGGAATTGGGCCAACCGCTCCTTAGGCACTTCCTCATTTCCAATCAAACCAAGTGCCGCTGCTCTGGCTCGAACCTTGGCGAAGTCAATCCCCGCGCCATCGTCCCGAATCTGGATAACCAATCCGGTCGGCTCCTGCGTCAACTGGAGATCAACCACACCCACTTCGGATTTGCCCGAAGCCACCCGCTGCTGCGGGGATTCCAAGCCATGGGCCACGGCGTTCCGCAACAGATGCTCGAGGGGCGGAACGATCCGATCCAGGAAGCCCACGTCGAGTTCGATGTGCCCCCCATGAATCCGCGCCTCCGCCCGCTTGCCGAGACCCCGCGATTCTTGGCGGACCAGCCGGTGGAAGCGATCCGCGACCCGCGAGAAGGAAACCAGGCGGATTTGGGTCAAGCGCTCCTGCAGATCGCGGGTCACTCGTGTCTGGGAACCCACGACCCGCTCCGCCCGCACCAAGTTTTTGTTCAGCTCCTGCTGGACCAGCACCACGTCGTGCGCGCTTTCGGCCAACATGCGGGTCAGCTCTTGCAGACGGGTGTAGCGGTCGAATTCCAAGGGATCGAACCGCTCCTCTTCGGTCGTGGTTTCGAAGCGGCGGGATTGCATCTGCTGTTCCGCCCGAATCGCCAGCTCGCGCAACTGATCGCGCATGATGGCGGTGGTTTCGCTCAATTGCTTCAGCGACCGGCGCAGTTGCTGAAGCTCCGTCTCCATGCGGATACGGGCGATGCTGACTTCGCCGGTTTGCAGGGCGAAATACTCCAACTGATCGGCGCGGACGCGCACCGAAGAGATGGCCTGCGCGAGAATATTGCCATCGCGCTCGGAACCCTCGGTCGCCCCCAAAGCGGTCTGGGCTTCGGTTTCGACCCCCTCCGCTTCGGCTCCGCCATCAGAACCCAGGGCTAATTGGTCGAATTCCTCCAGAACGACATCCATGTGCCCTTCCAAATTATCGAACCACTCCAACGGCGGCGCATGACCATGCGTGTTATGTTCGCCGATCTCGGTTTCCATTTGATGGGCGCACTCGCCCAAACGCAGGGCACCCGCCAGGCGCGAACTACCCTTAAGGGTATGCAGAACCCGCAACATCGACCGCGCATGGGCAAGCTCCTGGGGATGCTCCCGCCATGCGCGGATCGCCTCGCCGATTTGCGGAAGCAATTCCTGCGCCTCCTCAATGAACACGCTCAATAAAGGATTTTCTGATGGCGCGGTGGGAGCGGCAAACGAGCCCGCCTTTTCCGGCTTCAAGGGAGCCTCCCGCCTTATAGCAGCGGCGCCTTGCTCCGCTGTTTTTGGCGGAACATCCGCGCCCGGCCCCGACGGCTGGGGTGGGGATGCTTCGTGACCGGACTCCAAGGCTCGCGCTTTGGCTCCCAGCGCTTCGTAATCCACCGTCACTTGGCCCGCTTCGGCCAATTGGCTCACCCAATACCGGGTGGAACTCAGCGCTTCCTCCAAGACATCCAACAGCGCCGGGGTTAACGCGCGATTGTTCTCCAGCCAATGGTTTAAGACGCGCTCCACCGCCCAGGCTGCCTCGCCCAATTCCATCAGCCCCACCATGCGGCCACTGCCTTTTAGGGTGTGGAAGGCGCGGCGCAAGACCGTCAACAACTCGCGGTTATCCGGTTCGGCCCGGCAAGCGTCCAACTGCGTCGGCAGTAATGACAGGATTTCCTGCGCCTCGCTGAGATAAACCTCCAGCAATTCGGGATCGGCGGCTTTTCTTTGGACGACCGGCTCCGTTGGAGTCGCGGACAAGCCCTCTGCTTCGACGGCTTGATCGAGTTGGGCGGGCACCTCGGAAGCCGGGGCCTGCGGCGCGGTGGTTTCGACCGGGACGGCAACCCCGCCTGCGGTAGCGGCGGGCTTCTCCTGCCGAAAATCTTCCAAGGCCAGAATTTCGGGCTGGGCAGCGCGCTCGGCGATGTCCGGTCGCATGGACTGAAGCCGCCCAAGCAGTGTGTCAAACCATTCCTGGCCCGCTGTTACGCCGCCTTGTAATTCCTGGAAAAAATATGACAGGGCGCTCAGGTTTTCCGCCAGCAAATCGGCGTCACCCAGGGTCGGCGGATGCTCAGAACTGGCGAACTCCCTGACCAATAACCTGATGGACCGCGCCAATTGCGCAGGCTTCTCGAAGCCAAGGAGGGCGATGGCTCCCTGGGCCTGATTCAGTATGCGATCCAGCCCTGGCAGCGCGGCTCGTTGCTCGGGATTCCGAAAGAACCAGTCCAGTTCCCGCTCAGCCTCACGCAGGTTCAACAGGACTTCGTGGGAAACCAGCCTAAACATTTCCTGTTCCCGGGCATCCAGCTCCACCCGTAGCGCGTGTTCAGCATCCGCCAAAGCATGAGACTCCGGGGCGGCGGGATTCAAAACAAGTTCGAGGCGGCGGCGCACGATTTCAAATTGGCCTTCGCCCAAGGTGGCGGCCGGATACCCATGAGCCAAGGCATTTTCCAGGACCAACAAGGCTGAAGCCATCTCTAGGTCCAGGTCATCATCACAGGCGGTTTCTTTCAAATACAGGTCGAGGGCACAATCAATCAACCATTGCACGAGGCTCTTGACGCCCGCGTCGCCGATTGCCACCAACTTCAATTTGCTCAGTCCTGCATTGAAACGGGGATACCAGCCCGGATCCTTGCGCCCAAAATCCAGCCATGCCGTTTTGGCGGATTCGATGGCCGTCGCCGCATCGCGAAGAATATTGGTCAAGTCCTCCGCTGGTAGTTCAAGGCCCTGGGACGACGCGAAACCAGTATCCAACGCATAAAGGCGCTGAATCTCGCCGATGTCTTTCGTCGCGGGCTGACTTTGCGCGAGCAGGAACAGGCTGTCGCGCAACAACTCATCGTCCGGGGTCGGCGCGCCCGACGCTGCCTGTTGCAGACGCCCCCCCAAGCGTTCGAACACCGCGGTCAGCATTGGCGATGGCTCGACGCCCCCCTCAATGACGGCGTCGGCCACGGCCTTGCCTATCCACCAGTAAACCCACTCATCCGAATCGGTTTGCACCCGCTCGACCGTGGTCAGGCTCCGCTGCAATGCCTTTATCGCTTCTTCGGGGTTCCTCGCCAGTTCCCCGAGCGCTTTTTGGTAACGCATGAACTGGTGTTGATAAAACTCCAGAATCAAGCCTCCCCACAGCACGGTCTTGCGGGTGGGCATGAGTGGCCGCACGCACAGGTCCGGGAAAAACAACTCTCGTAGGTCGGGCTGCACGCCAAGGCACTGGCGGAGTTGGATAAAGTCGTCCCTTAGCGTGCGGATTTGGCCCGCCTCTCCCGCAGCCAGTCCTTGGAACCAAGCCTCCAGGGTTTGCGAGGCCTTTCGCGCCACCGCGAGGATGCGCTCCGTGGCTTTTATTTCGCTTCGTCCCAAGGCTTCGCACAGTTGTCGCAAGGCTTCCGCGAAGCGGGCACCGGCCTTGTCTCCGACCATTTCCAGCGCCCCCTCAATCTGCCGGAACGACAGCTCGAAGGCTTGATAACTTTCCGGTTCTGGACCCTTGCCATTGTTGCGCGTGGCGAACTGCCGGAACTCGGCGACGATGCCAGCCAGCACCGGCTCCAGAAGTTTCAGATATTGAGAACTGACGGGGTTGCTATCCATGGTTTAGGCGCACCGATTAGACTTTGAATCCTGACACGGCCAATTGCAGCGCGTTTGCCAGGTCGGCCAATCGTTGCATTGAAATCGTGGTTTCCCTGGTTCCTTCGCTGGTTAGGTTGGTGATTTGCAGAATGTCATCCATGCGCCGAGTGGTTTGAGTGGCGGACTGCTCTTGCTGCTTGGCGGCGCCGGTAATGTTGGCGATCAATTCCGCGAGCTTCCTCGAAACCTTCTGAATTTCCACCAGTTTTTCGCCCGCGCCGTCGGACAGTCGGGCACCCTCCACCACTTCCTCGGTACTCTTTTCCATAGCGGCGACCGCGCCCTTGGCGTCGTTTTGAATCGCGCTCACCAAAGCGCCGATTTGCTTGGTGGCTTCCGCGGAACGCTCAGCGAGTCGTTGCACCTCTTCCGCAACGATGGCAAACCCGCGCCCCGCCTCGCCCGCCGAGGCCGCCTGGATAGCGGCGTTAAGCGCCAACACGTTGGTCTGTTCGGCGATGCCAGAGATTAGGTCAACGATTTCACCAATTTCCTGAGAACTTTCGCCTAATCGCTTAATGCGCTTAGACGTGTCCTGGATACTGTCACGGATCACATTCATGCCCGACATGGTTTTTTGCACCGCGTCGGCGCCTTGTTCCGCTGCGTTCAGCGATTGCTCGGCCACCTTGAAAATGGCCTCCGCGCTGTTCGCCACCTCGGCCACGGACTCGGTCATCTCATTCATGGAGGCGGTGGCGGAACGCACGTCCTCGGACTGGCGCTCGGAAGCTTGTCGCAACTCGTCAGCGGCCTGCCGCCCTTGTTGCGATGCCTCGTTAAGCTGTTCGGCGGCCTCGTGTATCCGCAGCACCAGGGTGTGGATTTCCTCAACGGTGAAGTTGAGCGAGTCGGCGATGGCCCCGGTAATATCTTCCGTCACTTCGGCGCGTTTGGTGAGGTCGCCCTCGGCGATAACGGCGAGTTCGTCCATCAAACGCATGATGGCTTCCTGGTTCTGCCGGTTCTGCCGGTTCTGCTCGTCAAGCTGTACCGACTGCTTGCGACCCGCCGCGATGAAAACGACGACCGCCACAATCATGGTCACCATGCCCAAACCAAAAAACAGGAAAGCGATGATGTTGGTGGTATCCGATAACGCGCTGCCTGAATCAATCATTATTCTTCCCCTTACTGCGCAATCTGCAAAAAGTCTGGATGTCCCAGAAGTTCTTTTAAACTGATTTCCTGCCAGGTTTCTTCTTGTTCGTCGATGAAATGGCCCTTTATCCAGGCCGGTCCCGTCGGAACCATCCGAACTTGGCGCCATTCGTCAACCCGGCGCAAACCCAGCACGCGCTGAACCAGCAACGCGCTTCGTAATTCGAACTGCGGCCCGCTGACCACATAATGCCTGCCCAATTCACCGCGGACATTGCCCGTTTTCGCGAATTTCCCCATGTCGACGACGCCATGGATCAATCCACGAATATCGGCGACCCCCAAAAACCAAGGCTGGGTGAACGGCACCGGAGTCACCTCCAGGTCCGGTATCACTTCGGAAAACTCCCCCACGTCCACGAGGTACTTGGCGCCACCGAACTCAAGCCCAAGCTTGGCCCCGACCGCCGGGGCCGAGACCGATTGTTGAATTCGGGCCGCGATGGTTTTCTGATACTCGGCCAGATTTACGATTTTTGCCATCGTTTTAATCCAAGGCCGCGATTTTGCTCAACAAGACGCCATCGTCAACGGGCTTGACCAGATAATCCTTGGCACCTTGCCGAAGCCCCCACATCCGGTCGGTTTCCTGATCTTTGCTGGTGCAGATGATAATGGGCACATGCTTGGTCAGGGGATCCCTCGACAACATGCGGGTCGCCTGGAAACCGTTCATGCCGGGCATGACCACGTCGATCAGAATCAAATCGGGCTTGACCGCTCTCGCTTTCTCAATGCCCTCTTCTCCGTTGGCGGCCAACGATACTTCGAAATTGTGCTTGACCAACATTTGTTGCAAATAGGTTCTTTGCGTCGCGGAATCTTCGATGACGAGGATGTGTTTAATGGACATTGGCCTTTTTCACCTTGTTGCTATGACGTAAAGGACTGGACGGATTGGATAAGCGCCTGCTCTTCAAAAGGCTTCGTAATGTAATCGCTGGCACCCACCAGCCTGCCTCGGGCGCGGTCGAAAACGCCATCCTTGCCGGATAACATGACAATCGGCATGTTTCTAAATTCGGAATTCCGGCGGATTATGGCGCAGGTTTGATAACCATCCAATCGGGGCATCATGATATCCATGACAATCAGGTCTGGACGGAAATCAACCACTTTACCCAGCGCGTCGAAACCGTCTTCCGCTGTCATCACTTGATATTGATGCTTTTTAAGATATATCTCGGCACTTTTGCGAATGGTTTGGCTATCGTCGACCACCAGCACTTTTATTGCTTTCTCAACCATTCAAACTCCCACTTTGTTAGGTTATTTAGGCGGGGGCACGAACCCAGAGGCATAGGCCCGGCATCGCCGAGCCTTTGGAGCGCCCTGCGGCGCAAATCCAGGGCGAGAACACACGTTCGTGATAGCGCCAATCAAAAAGATGAACCGCCGCCGCGAGAGCTAGAGTTTCGTCCCTCGGCCATTCCGGCGGCAAACACCTTAAGTCTATATCTCACGCAGGCGCCTCGCTTGCACTTGCTCCACAATAAGCAAGATGGCCAGCAGCACGAAGGCTATTCCAAAAATCATCATACCGAAGTCAAAGCCTTGCAGTCCCGTCCCAATAACGGGATCACTTGGCGTTTGGGTGGGGTGCATGGTAACCGCCGCCATGCCGGTGTAGTGCATGCCGCATACGGCCGCCCCCATCACAAAAGCGCTGCCGAACCGCTGCCAACCGCCGCGCAAGTTGAACGCCAACCACAGCGCCGCGGTCGTGGCGACAACGGCGATAACCAAGGAAGCGCCAACAATCCAAGGAATATAGCCGATGCCCGCCCCCGCCATACGCATGGACGACATGCCAGTGTGGTGCATTGCCGCCACACTCAACCCGCCGACAATGCCCGCGCCGATCAATTTAATCCAACTGGATTCGCCGATCCCGACAATAGCCAAACCCGCACCGCTAGCCACCACGCCAATCAGCAGGGAGAGGAATGTCAACCCAGGAAGGTACACGACTGGGACCGATGGTTCGTAGGCCAACATTCCAATGAAATGCATGGACCATATGGCGCCGCCCCCCAAAGCCAGCGCCGCGCCCATTAGCCAAAGCCAGCGGCTAACCCCCATGGCCGACGGAATTCGGATGGCCAGTTGCAACGCGGTATAAGAGCCGAACACGGCGATGAAGTAAGAAAGCCCGACCAACGTCCAATTCCAATGCGCCGTCATTTGATTCATAAAAAAGTCCTCTGATTTTTAGTCTATCAATAAGCTGATTAATGATGCCGAGTAGGTAGGTCGGCAGCCGCTAACCCCCCGGGCACACTTCGCGAAACGCTAAATGGCCCACAAGAAATCAACGCATCTCAAAACGACAGGAAGCGTGGCCCTTCAATGCACACCCGGATTGCACCACCGTTACCGTCGAGGTGGTGGGGGCGGAGCGCAGCAAGCCACTGATAAAGCCCTGTAAAAACCCACAGCTTTTTCCTTGTGCCGGATCACGATTGCAGAACGAACACGCCGGGATCACCACCATTTCGTCCTCAGCGGTTGCGTTCACAAACTGCTTCATCGCCGGCACCACCATCCTGGGCAGGGCGGATTGCAGCTTTAACGGGCTACCCAGAGCGTAATGCCTGGCGTACTCGCGCCGCCCCACCCGATCACCAATGGCGACCAGGATATTTCCTGTGGCTTCCTCGTCCCGCTCGGCCTCCGCCTGTTTCACCAGATCTTCCAGATTTGGATGGTCTTTAACTAGCTTGCTTAAAAAGGCCGACCTGGGAGCGGCAGGCGTCGTCAACCCAGTTTCCAGCGCTTGCCGTCCAACATGAACAACTTCGGGGTGAGCCGTAACCGTGGCTTTTACCGCACTTCCAATAGATTCAATATCTTCCGCCAAAGCCATTGTCAGGGCGTCTGCTCCCGAAATGATTAAAGTCACAATTTGCGTGTCTCCCTGCACATCTCGCCGCTGCCCAACCATCTGGCATCCACGGCGGCGCACAGCCATCATGATCTTGGCAAAAAATCCAGATTGATTTGGTGCTGTGATAGTTAATTCATGCTGCATATATCAACTCCTTAGCGTGTCTAGTTTTGTTTTAATCAATCCTAATCCACGATATTTGTGAATTGTTGCGACCAAATGGCTCATAGGGGCAATATAACCACCCAGTTCAGCGAACAATTGTAGCGAACAAACCCATAGCGGCGCGAATTATTATTGATGTTGATGCGGTTGCACGCCTACGTGCAACACCAATAAGCGCTCAGAAGAGCTGGTCCGGCATGTTTAAGGAACGGCGGGCAGCCAAATGATGAATACGGCTCTCAGGCGGCACGCCCCGCAATTTCACCATTTCCTTATTTTTCAGGGACGCCATCGTGTGCGAATAAAAACCGCATGGTTTGTATGCAGGACTATGAATTGCCGACACTTGGCGGGGAGACGCATCAACAATCAACTTGATAGGCGGAAAATATGGCAGAATCAATTAAATACACATAAATACCAGCCAATTTACCGCCCGATAATAATCCACTCAAACCAGCCTCAAAGCGCCCTGTGTCAAATTGTCTCCAACTGCCCTATCCAAAAAATCCCAGGCTCTCGCCTCATTAAATCGCGGGCATCGACTGATCAAGAACCAAGCAGCAAGGCGCGATACCCTAATAAAAATGCTGTGGGAAAAATTAAAGCGCCACGCTTTGGAATGCTTGAGATGATGGCGCGGGGCCGCTTGAGGAAGTAAGCAGGGGGAACGGGAAGCGAGCCATCATGAACCTGACGGCGCTCTATGCCGACCCGCAAATTGGCAACCACGGGAGAAGCCTTCGCTTCAGGACGACAGCGCCGTTCAGCGCACTGGAAAATGGCCTTTTCTATAGATCGCCTCACCGATCAACATACGACCAGGAACTCAACTGGGCTGAAACTGTCTGGAAGCAGACGAGACGCCACTTTGCCATGTGGCCGAAAGACTAACTGCGTGATGAGGGCGCTACAAGGTTTTGGGACTTGGCGCATCCCACGGATTCCTCGCCGCATCATTGGCACTCATAACGGCGGTCGCCTTCATTAAATTCAGGCATACACGCCCGCCCCGCCCAATGACAGCTTAACCCGCGCCAGCATGGCAACCTGTCGAGTCACCCGTTTTCGCTGGTTCAAGGATCAACCACGTTATAATGCATTAATTCAAATTAGCGGAGAGACTCCATGAAAATACTTATCGCCGTTATGGCCTTGCTCGCTGTCATTTACTTCATGTCCGCCTTTACCCAACGAACCGACTCCATTAATGGCTCGTCGCAAGTCGCGGCTTTCAAATCCGCAAAAAAAATCAAGCGCTACATGACGGAGCGGCAACAGCACGAATTTGAAACGGCCTTTTGGGCCTTGGGAACCATCAAGGCGAAGGAAGGCCCCGAGGCTTTCTTGGCGGCGGTGGATGGAAAAACCGCCGATGAGATTATCGCGATGGCGGAGCAGGAAGTTAAAGCCAAAATCGCCGCCGGCGATCCCGACTTCAAACAATTCAGATCATGGGAAAGCCTGGTGAACGATGCCGCCGAGCGCGACAAGCGGAAGTCCGTCCGCACTGAGCCGGTTCAGCCGTTGCGTAATTCTGTGCGCTCCGGGCGTCCCGATTCGAGCGCCACGCCGCCCCAGCCCGCGCCAACGGTGGCCCAATAACAATCCCGCCGTCAGTCCAGCGCCTCGACGCCTTCGCCTTTAGATAACCGGAGCGCCGTCCGATAGAGTTTCTCGCGACGCGCTCCTGTGATCTTGGTCGCCAAGGCGACAGCGGTTTTCACCGAACACTCCTCAAGCAACCACCGCAGCACCCTCTCCTGCTCTGGCTCCAACTCATCAGATTCGACTGGCGGGGGCGCCCCCTCAAGCAGCAGCACGAACTCCCCTTTCCGCATATCCGGCTCCCGCTCCAACAAGGCGGCGGCCCGCCCCACGGTGGCGGACACAATGGTTTCAAATCGCTTGGTCAATTCACGGGCAATCACCAGGCGGCGTAACGCGGGAAATACCGCCTCAATGTCTTTGAGGGTTTCCAGCACGCGATGGGAGGATTCATAAAAAATCAGGGTTCGCGATTCGTCCCGCAACCCCTCGAACAAGGCTCGACGGGCGGCGGGCTTCCTGGGCGGAAACCCTTCGAAGGCAAATCGGGCGGACGCCAGTCCCGACGCGCACAACGCGGCAATCAGGGCGCACGGGCCAGGCACCGGCACCACCTGGATGTCGTGTTCCAGCGCCATGCGGACCAATGGAAAACCCGGATCGTTGATAAGCGGCGTCCCGGCGTCCGTGACCAGGGCGACCGATTCGCCCTGTGCCAGCCGCGTCACGACCCGCCGCGCCGCCTCATCCTCGTTGTGTTCATGGAAGGCCATCAAGGGCCGTGAAACACCATAGTAATCCAGCAACGGACGGCTATGGCGGGTATCTTCGCAGGCGATGACATCGACCTTCTTCAACACGTCCACGGCCCGGAAGCTCATGTCCGCCAGATTGCCGATAGGCGTTGCCACTAGGTATAGTATGCCCGGTTTGATTTCAGACACTTGCTCTCCTCATCCGCTCTTCAAGGGAATTTCCCGAATGCGCCAATCCCTCCGCCCCGTGCTGTCCTTAGTGCTCGCTTCGACCTTGGCTGGATGCGCTGGGTTAATGCCCCGCTGGGGCGGCGCGCCGCCCAGTGACCCGCAAGCCGAGGGCCTATTCAGAGCGGGCGATTACGAAGGGGCCATGCGGCGGTATGAATATCTGGCCCGCACCTCGCCCTACCCGGATTATTATTGGCTACAGGCGGCGGACGCGGCACTCCGCGCCGGGGATGGGCATTCCGCCCAGCAAATCGCCGACGCCATTAACCCTAAGGAACTCGAAGGACAGGACCGCAACCAATACTTGCTCTTGGCGGGCCGGTTGGACCTGAACGCCGGACGGGCAAGGGAAGCGATGGCGAAGCTCAGCTCGATTGGCCCGGCGCCCCTTCAGGGCGCGCAGCCCGTGAATTATCACACACTGCGCGCCTCGGCCTACAACCAGTTGGGCGACATGCTGGCGAGCGCCAAAGAACGGATCGAACTCGGGCCGTTGCTCAGCCAGCCGGAAGCCGTCAAGAAGAACAACGACGCCATTTATGACGCCCTCGCCCGGCTGCCAAGCAGCGTCCTGTCCAGCAAGCAACCGCCCCCGCCTGACACGCTGGGTGGCTGGATGTCCCTGACTCAGATTCTCAAGACCGCCTCGCCGGGCGGCTTATCTTCCGCCCTCAATCAATGGCGCAACCGCTACCCCCGCCATCCGGCGAATGGTGCTTTTTTAGACAATGCCTTTCAGGAAGCGGGCGGCACGGTGGTGGTGACACCCCTGGGCAAACCTCAAGCGGATAAATCGCCAGTCGCCGCAACACCGGAAACAAACACACAGCCCCCCACCGGCCCCTTCGTTGGCGTCCTGTTACCCTTGTCCGGCCCTTATGCCCCCGCCTCGCAAGCCATCCGCTCCGGGCTAATCGCCGCCTACTATGCGGACACCAATCCGGCCAAAACGCCCCTGCACTTCGTGGATTCCCAATCCGGTGACGTGGGCCAACTTTACAAAAAGCTGGCGGAACAGGGCGCGACCTCCGTCATTGGCCCTTTGACCAAAGAAAACGTCGGTGTCCTAGCAAAAAGTGGCGACCTGCCAATTCCGGTGCTGGCGCTGAATCAAACAAACGGGGTGGACAACCCACAGATTTATCAATTTGGCCTGACGCCTGAACACGAGGTGGAACAAGCGGCCGGAAGCGCCTGGTTCGACAACCGTCAGACCGCCCTGGTCCTCGCGCCGTCCACGCCGTTCGGACAGCGCATGATCCAGCACTTCACTAATTATTGGCGGGGCCTGGACGGCAAAATCGCGACGGTTAAAACCTACTCTCCCCACGGCCAGGACTTCACCGCCGCCGTCGAGAGCCTGCTCGGCACGCTGCCGTCACAGCCCGCCGCTTCCTTAACTTCGACGGCGGATAACGACTTTATTTTCTTAATCGCCGACACGCGGGACGCCCGCCTAATCCTGCCCCAGATTGCCGCCAACCAGCCCCGCCCCATCCCGGTGTACGCAACTTCCCGCGTCTACAGCGGCAAGGCTGACGAACCGGCGGACCAGGATTTGAACGGCCTGATCTTCTGCGATATTCCCTGGTTGCTAAACGTCGCCGACGGGAGTCCGCTGTCGGCCCGCGCCCTGGAATCCCAGATCAAGCAAACCCAGGGCGATTACGTCAGGCTCATCGCCTTGGGTCTGGATGCTTACCGCCTCCAGCCGGAACTGGACCGCGGCAAACTCGATCCGCATTATCGTTTCTCCGGGGCCACGGGTTTGTTGTCCCTGCAATCCGGCAATCGGATTCAACGCCAGCTTGAATGCGCCCAGTTCGACAGCGGCCATTTGCAATTGCGGGGAACCGCGCCCATTCCGCAGGCGGGCACGCCCGCCGCTTCCCGCCCATGAGCCGCCCACCGTCCCAACCCACGGCGCCGACCCGGGGCCGCATCGCGGAGGACCGGGCCTTAGAGTTCTTGCAACAGCAGGGTCTACGGCTGATCGAACGCAATTATCGCTGCCGCTTTGGGGAAATCGACTTGATTATGGAAGACGGCCCAACCTTGGCCTTAGTGGAAGTCCGCTTCCGCAGCAACCCCCGCTTTGGCGGTGCCCTGGAAAGCGTGGATTGGCGCAAGCAAGCCAAATTGAAAACCACCGCCACTTGCTTTTTAAAGGAGCGGAGCCTCTTTGACCGACCCGCCCGGTTCGATGTGGCCGCTTTATCGCCCACCGCCAGCGGCATGGCGGTGGAATGGATCAAAGACGCTTTCCGGGCGGGCTAAGGTCCACCCGCCACGCCAAGCCTTCACCGATTAACCGGGATCTGCCGCTTCAAAGCCCCCGCCCCGTGCAAACGAAACCGATCACTCATGAGCCTACAAGACCGCATCATCCGCCAATTCACCGCCAGCGCCGAAACCAATCAGGAAACCCTGGTTCGCCTCGGTGATCTTATTGAAGCCGCCGCCGTGCGCTTGGCGCAATGCCTGCTCAACGACGGCAAGATTCTGTGCTGCGGCAATGGCGGCTCCGCCGCACAGGCCCAACATTTTTCTTCCGAACTGCTGAACAGGTTTGAGCGCGACCGCCCAGGCTTGCCCGCCATCGCCTTGACCACCGACACCTCGGCGTTGACCTCCATCGCCAACGATTATCGCTTTGACGAGGTTTTCGCCAAGCAGATTCGCGCCCTCGGCCACCCCAACGACATGCTGGTGCTGTACACCACCAGCGGCAATTCAGGCAACATCCTGAACGCCGCCACCGCCGGCCACGACCGGGACATGAGCATCATCGCCCTCAGCGGGCGGGATGGCGGGCCGCTGGCGCCATTGCTGCGGGAGACCGATCTCGAAATCCGCGTGCCGGGGGAAAACACCGCCCGCATCCAAGAAATGCATTTGCTCATCATCCACTGCTTCTGCGACCTCATCGACCACCAGCTTTTCGGCGAGTAAACCCATGCCACTGTCCGGCCCGTTCCTCACCCGGCTCAAGGAAATCTTTCCCGCCGACGCCCTGCTCACCGACCCCGCCGACTGTTGGGTCTACGGCTATGACAACAGCAAGCGGCAAGTCCTGCCCGATGCGGTGGTGTTCCCCACCGCCCACGAGCAGGCGCTAGCCCTGGTTCGGCTATGCAACGAGTTCTTGGTGCCACTCACTCCACGGGGGCGGGGCACCGGCACGACCGGCGCGACCGTGCCCCTCCGGCATGGCGTGGTGGCCTCGTTCGAGCGCATGGACCGGGTCTTGGAATTTTCCCCTGACAACCGTTATGCCGTGGTGGAGCCGGGACTGACCAACCAAGGCTTGCAAAACGCCATCAAATCCCATGGCTTCTTCTGGCCTCCCGATCCCACCAGCGCCGCGTTTTGCAGCGTGGGTGGCAATCTCGCCTACAACTCCGCCGGACCCCGCGCCGTTAAGTACGGGACGCCCCGCGAGAACACCCTGGGCCTCCGGGCCATCACCGGCGTGGGCGAGGAGCTTCGCACGGGCGTTTTCACCACCAAGGGTGTGGTGGGCTACGACCTCACCCGCTTATTGATCGGCTCCGAAGGCACCCTCGCCCTCATCACCGAAGCCACCCTAAAGCTCACCCCGCTGCCACAAACCGTGCGGACCCTGCGCGCCGTGTATGCCGACGTGACCGCCGCCGCTCGCGCCATCGGACGCATCATGGCCCAGCCAGCGATACCCTGCGCGCTGGAATTTATCGACGGCAACGCCATCAACATGGTGCGCCGTTATTCGACGGCCAGCCTGCCGGACCAAGCGGGGGCGTTGTTGATGATCGAAGTGGACGGCTTCGCCGAGGCCATGCCGACCCAGATTGAGAGCATCCGCGCCGCCACGCAAAACGAGGGGTTGCTTGAATTTCGTGTCGCGGAGACCGCCCAGGAAGTGGAAGCCCTGTGGCAGACGCGCAAGGCGCTTTCGCCCACGCTGCGCAAGATTGCGCCGAAGAAAATCAATGAAGACGTGGTGGTGCCGGTGACTGAATTGCCCGTGCTGATTTCTGGGCTGGACGAGTTGTCGAAGCGTTATGGACTTCCCATCGTCAATTTCGGCCACGCCGGAAATGGCAACATCCACGTCAACCTTCTCTACGATCCGGGCAAACCGGGCGAAACGGATAAGGCGCACGCCTGTTTGGATGAAATGTTTACGCTGGTTCTTCGCCTGCGGGGCACGCTCTCAGGCGAACACGGCGTCGGCATTGAAAAGCGGGACTATGTCGGGCGTGAACTGGATGCCGGGGCCTTGGGGATGATGCACGCCATCAAGCGGCAATTCGACCCGAATGGGATATTGAACTGGGGAAAGGGTTTTCCAGAAACGGTGGACCCGGCATAATTTTCTCGGCGGGCAAGCGCTTTCGTCTTGCCCGCCACCAAAGGCTTATCCCCACCGCCAGGAATTTACCCCTCCCACACACGCCACACAGGCGTCAGCCCCGGCGGCAGCGGTGGCAGTCGACCCAACTTGGGCCAAACATAATCAGGGCTGTGAAAATCCGATCCGCAGGAAGCCAATAGGTTAAAGCGCTTAGCGTATTCGGTGCTGGACTGCACCTCGCCGGGCGGAGCGGTTCCACAAATCACCTCCATTCCTTCGCCGCCCATTTCACGGAACTCCCCAAGCAAGCGCCTCAGCCAACTGCCCGTTAATTTGTAGCGTTGCGGATGGGCGATCACGGCGACCCCTCCCGCCTCCCGAATCCAGGCGACAGCGGCCTCCATCTCGGTCCAGCGCGTCGCCACATATCCGGGCTTGCCTCGCGCCAGGTAACGGTCAAAGGCGTCACGCACATTGGCGGCGATGCCTAGATCATAAAGGCATTGCGCAAAATGGGTTCGGGTCATCATTCCTTCCCCGGCCCTCGCCTGCACCGCGTCAAACGTGCCCGAGATTCCAAATTTCTCCAAGCGTCGCCCTATTTCTCTCGCCCGATCCGTGCGGTATGCCTGAAGGCTCCCCAGCCCCTTTCGCAACTCTCCACGGTCAGGACTCACGTTCAAGCCAACAACATGAATCGACTTATCCCGCCATGTTGTCGAAATTTCAACGCCCGGGACAAGCGAAATTCCATTTTGCGCCGCCGCCTCACTCGCTTCGGCCAGCCCTGCCGTTGAGTCGTGGTCCGTTAGGGCCAACGTCGTTATCCCCACCGCAACCGCGTGTTCTACAAGCTGCGTCGGCGTGTATCGGCCATCAGAAATGGTTGAGTGTGTATGAAGATCGTAAGCAAGCAATCTGATTCCGGTGTACTCGTAAAACTCAGTTAAAGCCGATTTAAACCTGATATTCGCCGTTTAAAGTGGGATAAATCAAGGCTATTGACTCGGCTCTTAAACCCGCTCCTGGGGGGGAATATCTGGCGTAACGCGCCAGCACTTTGGCCGACATTCTACCGACAATTCGCTCTAAATCGGCGAGTCGCACTCCCTGTCTAATTAGGTACATCAAATAAGTATGCCGCAATGCTTCGGCATCAGCAGTTTCAGGTTGGAATATTCCAGAATCAGCCATGGCGTAAGCGATGACTCCGGATAATTCCTCAACATCCTGAGACGCTTCCCCAGCCCAAAGGGGCAAAGGTTCATTTTGTATCAGCCAGCCCCTCAGCCGAGGCGCCAAGGGCAAGCCCCTTGAGTTTCCTCCCAAATTCACGGTGTTATCAGTCAAGTCAAAGCTATTAGCGTCCAGCCCCATAGCTTCCTCCAGCGTAAAGCCAGACAATATCAACCCTATTAGTTGTTGAGCCATTGGCTCGGCGGATTCTAGTACCCCTCTAATTTCATGCTCGCTTAATTCGCGGGGCAATGGGCTGTCTAAGGCTAGCTCTCCCTTTTGCCTGAAGGCAGGTTCGAGCATCTGCTGGGGCAGGGCTTGAGCGGCTTCTCGCTGATGGCCTAATAACAAATCTTCTGTCACAGAAAAGACGCGCACGTCAGGCAATTTTATTGGTGCCAACTCGCCTTCCCGCCGCATTAAATAGTCATACAGCAAGGTAATGGTTAATGCCGCCCCGAGACTTGCAATGAAAGCAATCCCAGTATCTCTCCAATAATCTGGCGAAACCGGCTTAGTGGGCGGGTAGGCGCGATCCACTATTTCCAATTGTGGATACTTTTCTATTTGCTTAGCGCCAATCTCCGCGAGGCGTGACTGGTTTTTCCGGTATAACAATTCCAATTGTTCCAAATCAGCGGACATTGCCTCATATTCCGCAAACTTGGCCGTAAAATCAGCCGCTTCACGCTTGTGCTCACTAATTTGGCGACGAATCTCCTGAATAGTTTGGCGCGCCGAAGCATATTCCTGCTCGGCCTCGCTTAATGCCTCCCGTTTTCCTTCTTCTAGCTTTTTTCGTATGGCCGCTTCAATTTGCTCTAATTGTTCTGGTATTAATTTTAATTTTGGTTGCAGCGCAATATATTGGGGCGTATACCGCTGCCCAAGGTCTTTCACCAACTCCCGCAATTGTTGCGCCCTTTGCTCCAGATTCGCCAATCCCTGCTGCTCCTCTGGCGGAAGCACCGGCTCTCCTTTAGCCAACGCCTCCTTTATTGCATCCAGTTTAGCTTTGGCTTTTATCTCGTCATCGTTAGCCTTGTTTAACGTATTATTTAAGCCACTAAGTCGGGTCATGGCTTGGTTGTCGGTATCATTTTTTGAAAGAATATCGTGCGCCCGTCGAAACTGATCTAGCGCCCGACGTTTATCTTCAAGCTTTCTATCTAACTGGCTATTTTCACCTTCCAGCGCGATGGTCGTATTGTTCTTGCTTTCTATAACAGCACTTTCTCTCGCTTCTTGGTAAACATCCAGCCATGTATTCACCGCTTGCGCCAGTATTTGAGCATCCTGGCCCCGTGCTTGTAATTCCACTAAATTTGTTTCAGGTATTGGCTCCACCGACAACATGGATTGTAACTCCTCAAGCGCGGGTTCCCGGTGTACCACATTAACAAAGTCTTGCTTAAGGCGCTGACGGGCCTCCTCTAGCAACGGGATTCCAAGCAAGATTTGTTTTTGAATTGAAACGTGTTGCGTTCCGCCCCCTTCATTTAAATTACGTTGTAATTGCTGGCGGATTGGAATCCCATTACGCCCCATCTCGAAATATTGATTGCCGACCTCTTGCTGTTGGTCAATGTCACGCGGAGCCACGGTTAGCACCGATGCTGTTGCCTTATAAATAGGGGGCCGAATCCATACGTAGGTCATCCCGCATATCAAGCTCAATAGAAACATTGCTACAAATATCCATATGCGTTTTTTTCCGGCGTGAATTCCCAATTTGGATTCTGACACATCCTTGGTTTCTGACATTATCTGCAACGGGGGAGGAAGGCTTGGCATAACAGTTTCCCTATTCGTTATTTCCAAAACTAGTAGCCCACTTTCGCATATTTTGCACAATAAAAAACCCCCCGCCTGTGGGGCGGGGGGTTGACCGGTCCGGCACGGGGACGGGGGCGCCGGTGGCCCGGCGCCGTCCGGCCTACATGAAGGACGGGATCAGCGGCGCGTCGATCTGGGTCACCTGGCGGGTGCCGGC
>NZ_JBTEKS010000004.1:0-45754 GCF_054333355.1 Methylomagnum sp.
GTTGTCGTCGAACACGCCATTGGCGGGATGAAATGTCTTCATAGTTTGGTACATCGCTCAAGAAATCATCTGACACATTTATTAGATACCTTTATTTATATTGGAGCGGGCCTCTGGAACTTTAAACTCTCATTGAAAACACCAACTTAGGTAGGGAACATGTCTATTAGATACCTTTATTTATATTGGAGCGGGCCTCTGGAACTTTAAACTCTCATTGAAAACACCAACTTAGGTAGGGAACATGTCTACTAGTAAGAGGGATGACTTCCGCTGCACTCAGCAAGCGATCACGATAGTTGGCAAAGCGCTTTCTTTCCTCTTCGCTGCTTTGCACTAAAAGGTCCGCTATATCTTGAATGCCATCGATTCTTGACTCGTAAGGTGAGGTTCTCTTGAGTTGTTTCAGTTCGATTTTAAGGTCGTTCTGTAACTGTCGCCGTTTCGCTTCTTGGCGCTTGAGCTTTTCCAGTGGCTCGGCCAAGCAGTAACTTGGAAGAACAAGACGAATCTTGCCGCACTCGGCGTCACTTAGGATGTTATCGCAGCTTTGCCATTGCTCCTGCGCAAATGCAAGTTCCAAAACAAAATTGGTTTCAACGTAAACATTCACGCCGGAACCCCATGGTCAAGGCTACCTCCCGCCACAGCATCATATAAGCCTGATTCAATCAGCCATTGTTGAGATGAATCTAGTGACCCTAGTGAGGCGTGAATAATTTCGCTTAACCAAGACGCGATAATCAGTTCAAAGCTCTGGCCACTAATCCGATTTCCCAAAATTCCCGCCCTCTTAAAATAAGGTTCGAGAATAGGACGCGCATCTATGGAATGAGTTGGCTCAATCTCTCCTGGATTTAAACCAGCATTTTTCCATAAATAAAAGCGGTCAGGAAAAGCCATCAGCAAATATGGCGCATTTGGATAGACGCCATGAGCCAAAATATTGCGGCGAAACTGAGCAGCCCATTGAGGTGATACTCCGATTTTGCTTTTTACTTCACCGACAAGAACAAGCTGCTGATCCCGTCCATAAACCTCAATATCCCAGCCATAATCCCGTCCTAGATAATATTGAGCGTGCGACATAAGTATTACTCCTTTAATCTCAAATTAACGCCCCAAGGGTCGAATCCCCACGCTCCCCCGAATCTTCTTCATGAACGGCGCACTGAACTCACGGGCCTTGGCCGCGCCTTCCTGCAAGGCGTCCTCGATTTTGTCCGGCGATTCCAGCAGCGCGTCATAACGCTCCCGCGCCGCCTTCAAAT
The DNA here is from genome assembly GCF_054333355.1 of Methylomagnum sp. Taxonomy (NCBI): domain Bacteria; kingdom Pseudomonadati; phylum Pseudomonadota; class Gammaproteobacteria; order Methylococcales; family Methylococcaceae; genus Methylomagnum; species Methylomagnum sp. Next base: position 1,272 of record NZ_JBTEKS010000004.1, read on the forward strand.
GCTCGTTCAGATACTCGAACAGCACGCCCTTCATTTCACCCCAGCCAATGCCTTCCTCGTAGCGGCGGCGGATGGCGGCGGTTTCTTCCTTGGTGGCGAACGCCTTATAAATGCTGAACAAGGTGCAGGTGTCCGGGTCTTTCGGCACGCCTGGTTCCAGCGAGTTGGTCTTGATCTTGTTGATGAGCTTGCGGAACGGCTTCTCCGCCAGGAACATCGGAATGATGTTGTCGTAGCTCTTGCTCATCTTGCGGCCATCCATGCCGAGCAGGGTGGCGGTGTCCTCGCTGATGACCGCTTCCGGCAGCCGGAAATGCTCGCCATAAATATGGTTGAAGCGCCCGGCGATGTCGCGGGCCATTTCGATGTGCTGAATCTGGTCCTTGCCCACCGGCACCTTGTGGGCGTTGAACAATAGGATGTCGGCGGCCATCAGCACCGGATAGTTGAACAGGCCCATGGTCACGCCCTTGTCCGGGTCGGATTCGCCGGAGTCCTCGTTGGCCTGCGCGGCGGCCTTGTAAGCGTGGGCGCGGTTCATCAAGCCCTTGGCGGTGACGCAGCTGAGCAGCCAGGCCAGCTCGGCGATTTCCGGCACGTCCGATTGGCGGTAGAACACCGCGTTGGCCGTGTCCAGCCCGAGCGCCAGCCAGGTGGCGGCGATTTCCAGGGTGGAGCGCTGGACCCGCTCCGGGTCTTGGCATTTGATGAGGGCGTGATAATCGGCCAGGAAATAGAACGGCAGCACGTCGTGGCGATGGCTGGCCTCGATGGCCGGGCGGATGGCGCCGACGTAGTTGCCGAGGTGCGGGGTGCCGGTGGTGGTGATGCCGGTCAGGACGATGGATTTGTTGGTCATTGGGATGATCGGGGGAAAAGGTTGTCGCAACGTCGGAGGCCGTTTATTTGATGGCCCTCCGCATGGGGAGGGAGGGGCCACCCGGCGGAAAGTTGCGCAATATGACATAAACCGGAACTCCTGCCAAACCCTTGCCGGGCGTGGCTTGGCACCCTTTGCTGCTAAAATGGACCGGCCCGAAACATAGGAGGATTGAGGTGGAATACGACGAAAAGCGCAAGTTCGCCCGCGTGCTGGCCGATGGCCCGGTGCGCTACCGTTTGGCGGGGAGCGGCGCTTATTGCGAGGGGAGCTGCTTAAACATCAGCGGCTCCGGCATCTCGTTCCGGGGCGGTTTGCCCCTGGCCATAGGCAAGGCGGCGGAGCTTAATCTGTTCCCGGAAAATCACATCATTCCGCCCCTGACCGCCTACATCGAGGTGGTCCGTTGCGAGCCGGGCGAGAATGGCGATTACCGGATCGCGGGCGCGATTCAGGGCATCAAAAGCGAATAACGCAGGATCATGTTCACCATCACCAAAGAGATTTATTTCTGCTACGGCCACCGCCTGATGGCGCACGCCGGCAAATGCCGCCATCTGCACGGCCACAGCGTCAAGGCGTCCATCACCGTGGCCGCGCCGACCCTGAACGAACAGGGCATGGTCTGCGACTTCGCCGACATCACCGCCGTGGCGGCGGCCTACATCGACGCGGAACTGGATCATAATTTGCTGCTGCACCGGAACGATCCCTTGGTGCCGACCCTCGCGGCGGCGGGCGAGCGCTTCACGCTGCTGGAGGAGCATCCCACGGCGGAGCTTCTGGCGAAAATGATCTTCGCCCATGTCAAAAGTCGTGGACTCAACGTCCAATCCGTGGCCTTGTGGGAAACCGCCAGCGCCTACGCCACCTACAGCGAACCTTGACCATCCCATTCATTCGATGAGTGCTTTTTATCCCGCCGAGAAGGCCTTTTGGCTGCACAAAGTCTGCGAGGCCAATTACCGCAAACTCGCTGATTTAATTCCCGACCTCTCCCAGATGGGCGATGCCGCCACGGCCCTGGCCGACGGCAAGCCGGCCCTGCATGTGCGCCTATTGGAGCGCTCCCCCTATACCCTGACTTTGGAGTTGACCCATGACTTCGCGGGCGGCTACGAGGCGCTGGCGGAACCCGCCGTGAAAATCCGCGTCTGCCTGGACGCCAAGACCGCCGAGGCGCTCAGCGACGCCACTCGGCCCAGTGTGCTGGACGCCTTGCGCCATGAAACCAGCGCGGGGGCCGTGCTGGATTACAAGTGGACCCTGAATTATTTCCTGGCGCGTTGGCTGGATCACTGCCTGTCCAGCGCATACCGCTTCGAAGGCGCTAGGGCTGGGCAGGCGGTTTGCGCGTGACCCGATAGGCAATTCGATGCCAAAACGAGGGCCGGATTGTTTCCTCATGGAAAATCAAATCCGGCCCTTTCTTTTTACAGCGCCTTGGGTAAGGGGGCACATGCCGCAGATTGAATGATAATCCATCGTGACCCGATAAACGGTATGGTGATTACGGGTATGGCCGGGCCACCATAAATGCATCTTTTTTGATGGGTTTCGTCTTTTAAGCGTGCGTTTTTGGGCAAGGCCATGATTATTGACAGGGCGGCTGAAACGCGAGACAAGTATTGGCTGGCTATGCGGAATCCATTATTACAGGCGATTTCCTGATTCTTCGGCATCCGCTAACCCGAATTTAAAATAATGGCGAGGGTTGTGAACATCCAATCGGGGAAATTTCGGACGCTTAGCGAGGCCGAGCAGAATGCGGGTCGAACCCTGTCGATTCAGCGGGTTTTTGCGCTGATGGCGCTGTTCAATGGCATGGTGCTGGTCGCGCTCATGGTCAGTTCGTTGTTGCTGATGGACGCCTCCAAGGGCTTGGACCGCACCAACGCGATTCGCTACCGCTCTTATCTGCTGGTGGACGAATTGCGGCAAAGCTCGGACGATCTGACCCGGTTCGCCCGGACCTATGTGGTGACGGGCGAACCCAAATGGGAAGGGCTGTATTGGGATGCCCTTGCCATCCGCAACGGCACCCAGCCTCGACCGGAACGATATGAGGCGATCTACTGGGACATCGCCGCCGTGGACTCGGCGTTTCGGGCCGACGCGCCGACGACGGCGGTGCCGCTCGCCAAGCGCATGGAGCAACTGGGCTTCACGGCGGGGGAGCTGGGCAAGCTCAAAGAGTCCGAGGCCAATTCCAATGAGTTGGCCAGCATCGAGAAAGCCGCCATGAATGCAATCAAGGGCGTGTTCATGGACCCGCTGGGCGAGTTCTCGGTCCAGGGCAAGCCCGATCCCCAATTGGCCCGCCGCCTCATGCACGACGGGGCGTATCACTTGGCCAAAGCCAAGATCATGCGCCCCCTCAGCGCCGCCTACGACCTGCTCGACGCCCGCACCGACCGGCTGGTCAAAGCCGCCATCCGGCTCCAGGACCAGTTCCTCGACCTCACCATTCTGTTAATCATTCTGCTGGGCCTGTCCGCCACGGCGTCCTACCAAATCATGGCGCGGCGCATCGTCCGGCCCCTGACGCTGCTGGCGGAGGAGTCCGAGCAAATCCTCGATGATCGTCCCGGCCAGGAATTGTCGGTATATTCCCGTGACGAGGTGGGGCTTTTGGCCGAGGCGTTCAACGCGGTGCTGCGGCGGATGCGCAGCGCGCTCAAGGAGGCGGACTCGGCCAACCGGCAGATGCGGGCCGCCCATAAGCAGATCGACGATTCCATCAATTACGCCGGGCTGTTGCAGCGCACCATCCTGCCGGAGCGGCAATTGATGCAAGCCTTCGCCGCCGACCATTTCGTGCTGTGGCAGCCACGGGACCAGGTGGGCGGCGATTTCTATGTGTTCCACAGTGACGACCAGGGCCGGTATTTGATTGGCATCGCCGATTGCGCCGGGCATGGCGTCCCCGGCGCCATGATGACCATGCTGGCGCGGGCGGGCGTGGACCGCGCCATTCAGCAAGTCGGCATCGCGTCCCCGGCGGCGGTGCTGACCAAGACCGACGAGGTCATGCGGGCCATGCTGGCGGACGCCCATTTGTCCCGCGCCATCGCCACCAGCACCGACGCCGGGCTGGTTTACGTGGACCGCGAAGCGGGCTTGCTGCGCTTCGCCGGGGCCAAAATCGCGCTGTATTGGAGCGATGGCGAGTCCGTCGAGGAGGTGAAGGGCGAGCGCCGCGCCCTGGCCGACCGGAAGCCCGGCCGTTACCAGGACCATGAAATGCCATTGTTGAAAGGCCGGACGTATTATTTGACCACGGATGGCTTTCTCGACCAGGCGGGCGGTGAGCATGGTTTCGGGTTTGGCGACAGCCGTTTCGCCGCCATGTTGCGCGACCATGCGGGTCATGCCTTGCCCGAGCAGGGCGCGGCGTTTTCTGGGATATTGGCCCAGTATCAAGGCGGGCTGGCGCAGCGCGACGATATAACGATTTTGTCTTTCCGTTTTAATTGACCGACAGCGACAGCCAAAGCTTATGAAACCCAATAGTCTTTATGCGTTGCGAGAACGCTTCAATGGCGAGCATATACTTATCTGCTTCAATGGTCCCATTTCCCGCAGTTTGATCGAGGAAATCGGCAACGCGCTTAGGAGTTACCTGCAATCCACGGAGGCCCATGCCTCGGCGGCCATGGATGTGTTCAGCGTGTATATCGAAATGAGTCAGAACATCCGCCATTATGCGGGCAGCCGGGGATATGATGACATGGAGTCCTCGGCGACGGTGGTCATCGCCAGCGACGATAGCGGCCACTACACGGTGTCCGCCGGCAACATGGTGGAAATGACCGATGGTCTAAACTTGGTGGCCCGAGTTGAGGCGCTGGCTGGCCTGGATAAGCCCCAGCTCAAGGCGGCGTACAAGGAGCAACTGCGCAAGCCCCGCGAGTCCGAGTCCAGCACTGGCGCCGGGCTGGGCTTGATCGAGATGGCCCGCAAGTCCAGCGCCCCTCTTGAGGCCACCTTGGACGACCTGGGCGAAGGACGGGCCTTTTTCAGCCTGCGTGCGGTCATTTAACTGGCATCCGATCATGAGCAGCGAAGCAATCAACCTAGCCATTCCCGGCACGCAATCCACGCCCGAAATCACGGCCAATTGGGAGGTCGGCGTGCTGACCATGAAGGGGGATTCCTACCCGGAAAACACCTTTGAGATTTTCGATCAAGTTATCAACTGGGTGGAGAAATATCTAGACTCTGCCCAGCGCCCATTAAGTATCGAGCTTTGTCTGATATACCTAAATACCAGCAGTATCCGGGCTATGATAGATATTCTCGATCTGCTGAAAGCCGCCCATGGTCAGGGCTGCGAGGTGGGTTTAAAATGGCTTTACGACTACCGGAACCATCGGGTGGCGAAATTGGCGGAGGAATTCAAAGAGGATTATACCTTCCCCTTCGAAATCCTTTCCTTCGGTGAATAAGATGCTGCCCCATTCGCACGGCGACGACCCTCTCGAAAAAACCATTGAGGCGTTATTGGCGGACGAGCAATACCTGGGGCATCCATTGCGCGAGGCATTATTTCAGCTATGGAATAATACCCGTGATCAACTGGCGAAGCTGGAGCGGATTACCAAAATCTCCGACCGTTATCAAAACATCGCTCAGGAGAAAGCCCGGTCGATGTCGGAGCGGTATAACCGGCAGTTGCGGCAGATCGAGAAAATCACCCGCATCTCCGACCGCTACCAACTCATGCTGCAAGACCTGAACATCGCCCTGAAGGAAGCCTCCACCCACGACCCGCTCACCGGGCTGGGCAACCGGCGGCTCATCATCGAGCGGCTGAAGCAGGAGGACGAGCGGGCCATGCGCCTCGGGCTTCCCTATGTGGTGGCCTTGATCGATGCCGACCGCTTCAAGCAGATCAACGACGAACACGGTCACGACGGCGGCGATCAAGTGCTGGTCGGCCTCGCGCAAATCCTGAAAAGCGGCCTGCGCGGGGTTGATTTATGCGGGCGCTGGGGCGGCGAGGAGTTTCTCGCCCTGCTGGTGGACACCAACGCCGAGTCCGCCCAGGCGGCGGTCGAGCGGATGCTGGTCGACGTGCGCAAGCTGACCATCCCCATGGGCGACAAGCTGTTGCCGGTGACGGTCAGCATCGGCTTCACCGAGCATCGGGCGGGCGAAAGCTATTTCGACACGATCAAGCGGGCCGACGCCGCTTTGCTGGAGGCCAAGCGCAGCGGCAAGGATAAGTGGGTGGCGCATTGAGCGGATGTAGGTCGGGCTTTAGCCCGACGCTGGGGCAGGCGCGGAGATAAGGTCAGGCTAAAGCCCGACCTACAATTTCAAATTTCAGGACCGTAGGTTTGCGATTCATCGTTACGGCGCACGGAGAAATCAACAGGAATAGCAAGCTTCTCGCGGTGTGCGCCTAGCCCGCCCGGCGGTTCCAATCCGCCGTCACGCAGCGCAACACCCCGTATTCATAGCGCCCGCCCAGCGCGTCGAACAGCGCTTTCATGCCGCGCCGCTCCTCTTCCGTCAAGGCTTCCCAAGCGGTCTTGATCTCCGCCGATTGCTTCGCGCTCAGCGTCGCCACGTCGCGCAATTCCACCTTGCCGTTTTCGATGGCGACCGCCAGATGCCCGTAAATCGTGGACGCTTTGAGTTCCCGTTGCGCGGCGATTTGCTCGACGTTCATCCCCAGCCGGAACAGCGCAAGGGTTTCGCCCACGGTGTCGTTCATGGCGGCTCTGGGCGCGGGCGCGGCGCCGTGTTCCCGGATCACCGCCAGGAAGTCCGCCCCGTAGCGCTCCAGCTTGCGCTCGCCGATGCCGGACAAGCGGCCCAATTCCGGGAGTCCCATCGGTCGCTTCTGCACCATGTCCAGCAACACCGAGTCGTGGAAGATCACGTAGGGCGGCACGTTTTGCTCCTCCGCCAGCCGCTTGCGCAGGGCACGCAGGGCTTCCCACAGCCGGTAGTTGTCCGGGTCGGCCAGGCTGGTGTTGCTGGTGGCGTTAGCAGAGGTGTCGCGGCGGGACGCCTTCTTCTCCTCGTCGCGCCGCAGCCGCACCTGCGCCTCGCCACGCAGCACCGGGCGGCAGGCTTCGGTGAGCTTGAGGGCGTTGTACGCCTCGTGGTCCACCATCAGATAGCCCAGGGTGATGAGCTGCCGGAACACCGACAGCCATTGCTTCTCGTCCAGTTCCTTGCCCAGCCCAAAGGTGCTGAGGTGGTTGTGGCCGAACCGCTGGATGCGCTCATTGTCCCGGCCCAGCAGCACATCGACTACATGATGGGCACCGAACCGCTGGCTGGTGCGGTAGACGCAGGACAGCGCCTTGCGGGCGGCGTCGGTGCCGTCCCAGGTCACGGGCGGCGACAGGCAGGTGTCGCAGTTGCCGCAGGGTTCGGGCAGTTCCTCGCCGAAATAGCGGAGCAGGGTTTGCCGACGGCAGGAGGTCACTTCGCAGAAGCCCAGCATGGATTCCAGCTTGTGGCGCTCCACCCGCTTGTGCAGTTCGTCGGCCTCGGAGTCCTCCACCATCTTGCGCAGCATGATGATGTCTTGCAGGCCGTAGACCATCCAGGCGTCGGACGGCTGCCCGTCGCGTCCGGCGCGGCCCGTTTCCTGATAGTAGGCTTCCAGGCTTTTGGGCAGGTCCAGGTGGACGACGAAGCGGACGTTGGGTTTGTCGATGCCCATCCCAAAAGCAATCGTGGCGACCACGACCACCCCGTCTTCCATCAGGAAGCGCCGCTGGTTGTGCTGGCGTAGCTCGGCGGATAGCCCCGCATGATAGGGGAGGGCGGTCAAACCCTGGCCGCTCAGGAATTCCGCCGTGTCCTCGACTTTCTTGCGGGATAGGCAATAGACGATGCCCGCCTCGCCGGGATGCTCGGCCCGGAGGAAATGCAGCAATTGGGCTTTGGGGTTCTGCTTCAGGCCGATGGTGTAGCGGATGTTGGGGCGGTCGAAGCCGCTGCAAAACACCTGCGCCTCTTCCAGCCCCAGCCGGACGATGATCTCCTGGCGGGTGCGCTCGTCGGCGGTGGCGGTCAGGGCGATGCGCGGGATGTGGGGGAAGCGCTCGTGCAGCAGGGAGAGCTGCCAGTAATCGGCGCGGAAGTCGTGGCCCCATTGGGAGACGCAATGGGCCTCGTCGATGGCGAACAGGCTCACTTGCGCCTGCCCCAGGGTGGCGAGGAAGCGCTCGGTGGTCAGCCGCTCCGGCGCGACGTATAGCAGGTCCAGCGAGCCGTCCAGGAATTGCCGCTCCACCCGGCGTTGATCTTCCAGCCCCAGCGTGGAGTTGAGGAAGGCGGCGTTGACGCCCAGTTGCCGCAGCGCTTCCACTTGATCCTGCATCAGCGCGATGAGGGGCGACACCACCACCCCGGTGCCGGGCCGGACCAGCGAGGGAATCTGGTAGCACAGCGATTTGCCGCCGCCGGTGGGCATCAGCACCAGGGCGTCGCCGCCGCCCACGAGGTGTTCAACGATGTCGGCCTGCGGGCCACGGAAACCTTGGTAGCCGAAGGTGGTGCGGAGAATTTGCAGGGGGCTGGGGGGCATGGTGGGAATCAGTTTTCCTTTTTGGCCAGGAGTGCTTTCAAACGCTCGACTTCGGCTAGGGCTTGTTCGGGGGCGATGGGGTGAATCAGCCGCCCCGGATGTTTCCGCAACGCCACCAAGGCCGTGCCGCCCCATCCCATCCGCTCATAAAAGCGCAAGGCCGCGTCGTTATTCCGGTCGGCCAGCAGTTGCAACCGGCTCACCCCGTGGTCGATGGCCCAGCCTTCCAGCCGTTCCAGCAAGCGCCGGCCAATGCCCTGGCCCTGACAATCCTCCGCCACCACCACGTCCTCCACCCAACCGGATAGACCGCCTTCCGCCGTGGAAACGACGGTCTGGACCGAACCCATGCCCACCACCCGGCCTTCGCGCTCGGCCACCAGCACATGGCCGTTCCCGCGTTGCAGAAGCAAACGCAGGCCCGCCCGTTGCCGTGACTCGTCGAAGGCAAAATCCGCCTCGATTCCGAATAGGGATTTCAGCAGGGCGACCATGCCGTCCACATCGCGGGGTTCGGCGGGGCGGATGAGGATGGACATCGGACTGGCGCGGCGGGCGGGCTAGCCGAAATGGCAGACGTAATCCAGGAATTCCACGGTTTCGATGTCGAACTTGCTATCGCCGGGCACCTGGAAGGATTCGCCCGCGCCGTAGCTCTTCCACTCGCCTTCGCCGTCCAGGCGCACACGGCAGACGCCGCCGACGATTTCCATGATTTCCGGTGCGCCGGTGTTGAAGGTCAGGGCGGAGGGGAAAATGACGCCGATGGTCTTGCGGGTGCCGTCGGCGAACAGGACGGTGTGGCTGACGCACTTGCCGTCGAAGTAGACATTGGCTTTCTTGACGACGCTGACCTGATCGAATTGGGACATGGGTTTCCTCTTGTTAAGCTGCGAAAGGAAACCATTATACGGGGCGTGCGCCGTCAGGAAACGGATTCTCCCTGGTCAGATAAGAATGACGAGAATCCCCAAAACGACCACGACCAGCGGAATTTTGTAGTACCACGCCAAAGCTTGCCAGGCCAAGCGGACGGCGGTGTATTGACGGTGGAGATAAGCCCGGATTTTGGGGAAGAGCTTGCTGTGACTGTGCCGCCAGAGCCAGCGCAGAGCCAGGAAGGCCAGGAACAGCTTGACCGGCGACATGGTCCAGGCCGTGACGATTTCGGCGTGGTAGGGGTCGAGTTCGAACCATTCCTCTATTTTGTCTTCGAGTAGCTCCTCGCTGCCTTCGACGGCGAAAAATATCGCTTCGCCGAACATTTCCAGCACTTCTAGGAGCAGGTCGAAAAACACTTCGCCCAGGCCGATGATGATGGCCAGTCCGCCACCGAACCAGAGCAGCGGCTTCCAGCTCGGCTCGACGGCGGGCACCGCATCCGCGTGTGGAGAGGGGGGAACAGGGGGTTCTTTGGAGTCTGGATCGGCCATGGTTCGATAGGGGGCGTGGGTGATTCGGCGAGGCGGAAGGGTAGCCGTGTTCCGCTGGTGGTTCAAGCACCCAGGTGAGGTTTGTGCTTGTTTTTATTAAATGTTTAGTGGATTGCTCGGGTAATCCAGTGGCGTGGGCGTTGGCCTGAACCGCGTAGGAATTGTTACGCCACCGTGCGGGAGTTGCCGTAATTCCGACCGCCCCGGCAGGTGGGGTAAAATAGAACTGTGCTATAGTTCGCCAGCGGCAGCGACCGGACCATCGGGGAATGATAGGCCTTGGAGCTAGTCCTTAAACGGGCATTCGAGTTGCAATCCCAGCGATCCATACCAAGAACCCGACCCATAAGAAACCATCGAGAGCTTCATGGAAATCAAAGAGTGGCTGCAGGTCTGGCAGTTTGAACACAATCCCTTCGTAATCTTCGACGCTGACCGTGATCCTTATCTGCAAACCGCCATGGTGGAGAACACCTCGTTACGGTCGGTGTTGCTACATATTGAAAAGCCCAGTCCCTATGTGATTTTCGCGATTCGCGGCGCTGGCAAATCCTCCATGCGGATCGACACCGAGCGGTATCTTAATGAATACCGGGACAAGGTGCTGGCGATTCCTTATGTGGAATTCAACGAATTACTGGCGGAAGTGTCGAGGGCGCGGCGGCTGCCGATGGAATACGCCATGGGCAAGTCCGCGCTGACCCGGATTATCAAGCGCAAAAAGGAAGAACTGCTGCCCCGCGAGGGCAAGCTCACGCTGGACGACCACCTCGACTACATCCTCAAGCTGTGCATCGAGGCGCTGTACGACGCCATCCGTGAGGCGCAGAAGGAGGACATGCTCAAGGACAACCGGGAAATCGCCGAAAAATTCATCCTGTTGATGGCGCTTTATTATTCGCCCAGCGATTTGTCCGGCAAGGTCACGGCCCTGCGGCGCTTGCTGGAAATCGCCGACAACAAGAAGCGCAGCAATTTCTTCACCAAGAATCAATCCAAGGCGCTGGCGGCGGAGATTTACCGCAACATCCGGGGCGTGCCCGTCTCGCTGGAGGGCACCTTCAAGATCATTCAGGAAATCGGGCCGGGCCTGTTCGAGTTCCACGGCATTCCGCGCACCACCGAGAACCGCTTCACCCTGCTCAAGAGCTTCATGGAGCTGGTGCTGTACTTCGGGCTGGCGGGCGTTTATCTCTTGGTGGACCGGGTGGACGAACCCACCAGCATCAAGGGTGACCCGGAAAAGATGCGCGAACTGGTGACGCCCATCCTCGACGACCAGCTTTTCCAGATCGACCACTTGGGCATCATCCTATTCCTGCCCTACGAGTTGCACGACCTCAAGAAGTATTACCGCAGCGACCGCATCAAGACGATCTCGTCCATCAGTTGGTCCCCCGACAACATGATCCGGCTCATCGAGAAGCGCATGAACGTGGGCCGCAAGCCCGGCAGTCCGCCCATCCAGTTGTCCGATGTGTTTGAGGAGGATGGCGAGAGCAAGGCCCAGTTCATCGTCCGCCAGTTGACCCCGCGCAACGCCTTCCGGCTGCTCAGCATCATTGTCGAGGAACACTGCCAGACGGTGATCTACGGCGTGAAGATTTCCACCGAAGTCTATGAGTCGGCGGTGCAGCGTTATTTGATCGAAAAGGAAGGCTATTAAGCCCGACCGCTTCGATTCGCTGAATTGAAAAAGGCCCGACGCGATGAGCGCCGGGCCTTTTCGTTTGGGTGGCCTTGTAGGCCGACTCGGTTTTGAAAACCGAGTCGGCCTTTGCCGCCGTTCTAATCCGCCGAAAGCACCCGCGTATCCCGCCAATACGGTCGCCATTCCACCTGTTCCAGGGCGTCCATTTCCCTCTCCAGCAAACCGATGGCAATCCGCAGCAGCGCCTCGTCCAAGGCATCCTTGGCGGCGCGGAGCTTGGCCCGCTCGGAAAGCTTCAAATCCTCGACCGTTTCCGCCGCCTCAATGGCCTGGAGGGCTTGGCGCAGCAGTTTCGCGGTGGCGCAGGCTTCGTCGTAGGTGGGCGCTTTTCTTGGAATCATGGGGGGCCGCCGTCGTCATTTCCACAGCAAGCTTGCCAGCAGAATCGCGGCGGGCAAGGCCAGCATCGCCCAGGCGAAGAACCGCAGCAGGAAGGCCGGGGTGTTCTGGGAGACGGACGCCCAGCCCGCCCAGCCGATATAAGCGCCCAGCGACTCCGCCCGCCAAATCACGGCGATCAGCACCGCGATGGGAACACCGACCGCGACCGCCGACCTGAATCCGGCGGCGTGCGACATGACCACCAGGTAGCCCGCGCCCAGCATCAAGGCCAGCCAATTCCCAATCATGACGGTCTGCCTCCGTGATGGGTCTCGCCATCCTCGCCGATGACTTCGGCGCGGTAACGCCAGACCCGCACAGTATCCGACCAGTGATTCGCCGGTAGGCCCGCCTTCATTTTGAGATGGGCCAAGAACTGCGCCGGATCGGGCAGCGATTCCCACACCGCCGGGAGGAAGGTGCCGCGCCGGTGGCCGTCGGCCAATATCAAGCCATCCTCGAACTGCACCATCTGTGCCAGCAAATCGGCTTCGGAAGCGACGGGGAAAGGCTCGGGCGATGTCAGCAGGGAAATATGCAGTTCGAGCCGGTCGCACTCGCCATCGCTGACCGGCGGGAAGCGCGGGTCTTGGAACGCGGCGGCATAGGCATTGTGGCTGACATCCACCACCAAGGGCCGGTGGGCTTGCAGGCTGCCGATGCAGCCCCGTAGTTGCCCATGCAAGTTCAGGGTGACGAAAGTGGCCCGTTCGATGCGGAGTTCCGGCGCGTACCCGTCCAAATCGACTGGCAGTGGGTGGCGATGGGCCAGACCGTGGCGTATCGACTGCCGGGACAGGTCAAGGAGCAAGCGGCCCTGTTCGGAGCTTAGCCCGCCATTAGGGTTATTCGAAGACATAAGAGCCATACCCCACGACTTTATCCTTGCCGCCGGCGGTGTCGCCGGAATTGCGGAGATCGACGGTGCGGGCCGCCAAGCCCCGCCGCTGGGCCAGCCGCAACAAGCCATTCACCGGCACCCGGCCACAGGCCGATTCGTAGCCGATGTCCTCCGGGCGTAGTTGCTCGATGGCCGCGCTGGTGGCCTGGTCCATGCGCTGGGCGGTGGCGTAGTCGTGGTAATGGCTCAGGTCGGAACTGATGACGATCAAGGTTTCCGGGCCACCCCACAGCCGATCCAGCACCGTGCCCACTTGCTCGGGCGTGGCGTCGCCCGCCACCAGCGGAATCAAGTCGAACTCGCCCAACACTTCCTGTAAGAAGGGTAAGTGGACTTCCAGGCTATGCTCCTGGGCGTGGGCCTGATCCAACAACCCCACGTAGGGCAAATCGGAAATCTTCCCCAGCGCCTCGCGGTCTATAGGCACATTCCCCAAAGGACTCCCGTAATAATCGGCGCTGGCGAAGGCGATGCCCCGGAACCCCACCCGGTGGGATGGACCCATCAACACCACTTTGCGGATGACCTTCTTGGCGGACGCCAGCAGGGCATAGGCGCTGGCCGCCACGGGGCCGGAATAGACATACCCGGCGTGCGGCGCGATGATGGCTTTGGGCGGCTGACCAGTGCTGGCCGCCTGCCGCAGAAAGCCTTGAACCATGGTCCGCAATTCGTGGCTGTCCTTGGGATAGAAAAGTCCGGCGACCGCCGGAGGGCGTATGGTGTTCATGATGAATTACCGTGTTCAAATCGGGCCAGCCTAAGCTGGCGGCTTTCCGTTCGCATGGGGGCATTAAAGCCCATGTTATTCCCTTAGATTAAGTATCGAGGCAGGAACGCAGCGTTGCTTGAATCCTGTTCAGGACCGACGCAACCGACCGTTCGTGTTGAGGTATCGAAGCATGAACGGTCGGTTGCCTCTGCCTTCACCCTTCGACACCTCAGGGCGAACGGCAGAGGCAACACCACCTTGCGTAAGTCCTGCTGTTTCAATCCAGTGAGTACAGGTGAATTATGAACCCGAACCTTGATTCCACAGAAGGGTTTCCCACCACCTATTGGCGTGCCTTGGACGATGGCCGCACTGAATGCACCATATGTCCGAGATTCTGCAAGCTGCACGAAGGCCAGCGGGGCTTGTGCTTCGTGCGCGGGAATGTGGGCGGGAGGATCGTGCTGCTGTCCTATGGCCGGTCCAGCGGATTCTGCATCGACCCGATTGAAAAGAAGCCGCTGAACCATTTTCTGCCCGGCACGCCGATTTTTTCGTTCGGCACGGCGGGCTGCAACCTGGCCTGCAAGTTCTGCCAGAACTGGGACATCAGCAAGTCCCGCGAAATGGATTCGTTGCTGGACCAAGCCGACCCCGCGTCCATTGCCCTCGCCGCGCAGCAATTGGGCTGCCGTAGCGTGGCCTACACCTACAACGATCCCGTTATCTTCCATGAATACGCGATTGATGTGGCGAAGGCGTGCCGGAAGCTCGGCATCAAATCCGTGGCCGTGTCGGCGGGTTATATGTGTGCCGAACCCCGCGTCGAGTTCTATCAGCACATGGACGCGGCGAATATCGACCTCAAGGCGTTCACCGACCAGTTCTACCACACGGTTTGCGGCGGGCATTTGCAGCCGGTCTTGGAAACCCTGCAATACATCAAGCACGAAACCCCGGTGTGGCTGGAAATCACCACGCTGCTGATTCCCGGCGAGAACGATTCGGACGCCGAGTTGGACGCCCTGACCGCGTGGGTGGCGGACAAGCTGGGACCGGATGTGCCGCTGCATTTCTCGGCTTTCCACCCCGATTGGAAAATGCAGGACAAGCCCCGCACCCCGGCGGAAACGCTGCTCCGGGCGCGGGAGATTGCCATGCGCAACGGCGTCCGTTATGCCTACGTGGGGAATGTGCATAACAAGGCGGGCGACAGCACGTATTGCCATCACTGCGGACAGCTTTTGATCGGGCGGGATTGGTATCAGCTATCCGACTGGAACCTGACGCCGGAGGGCGCGTGCAACCAGTGCGGCACGCGCTGCGCCGGGGTATTCGAGGCGCGGGCGGGAGCGTGGGGGGCGAAGCGGGTGCCGGTGAGTATGAATCGGGCAGTGGCCGTCGGCTAGCTAATCCGGCCCAAGCACCGTATTGCGCGGCGGCTGCGTTTCATCCAAGCCCAGATAATCCAGCGTGAAATGCAGCCCCCGGCTTTCCTTCCGCAACAGCGCCGAGCGGATAATCAGTTCCGCCACGATGACCAGATTCCGCAATTCCAGCAAATCGCTGGTGACGCGGAAATGGCCGTAATAATCGGCGATTTCCTGCTTCAACAATTCCACCCGCCGCAAAGCCCGCTCCAGGCGCTTGTTGGTGCGGACGATGCCCACGTAGTCCCACATGAAGCGGCGGATTTCATCCCAGTTGTGGGAAACCACCACTTCCTCGTCCGAATCGGTCACTTGCGATTCGTCCCACTCCGGCAGTTCCGGCGGAATCGGGCTATCGGCCAGTCCCGCCAAAATATCGTCGGCGGCTTGCTTGGCGAATACCAAGCATTCCAGCAGTGAATTACTCGCCATGCGGTTGGCTCCGTGCAGGCCCGTGCAGGCCGCTTCACCGGCGGCGTACAGACCAGGAAGGGTGGTGCGGGCGTGGCTGTCGGTGAGGATGCCGCCGCAGGTGTAATGGGCGGCGGGCACCACCGGGATCGGTTCGCGGGTGATGTCGATGTTGTATTCCAGGCAGCGGGCGTGAATGGTGGGGAAGTGGCTCTTGATGAAATCCTCGGGCTTGTGGGAAATGTCCAGGAACACGCAATCCGCGCCCAGCCGCTTCATTTCGTGGTCGATGGCGCGGGCCACGATGTCGCGGGGGGCCAGTTCGCCGCGTGGATCGAAGCGCGGCATGAAGGGGGAGCCATCGCGCAGGGTCAAGCGGCCACCTTCGCCGCGCACCGCTTCGGAAATCAGGAAGGAGCTGGCGTGGGGGTGATAAAGGCAGGTGGGATGGAATTGGATGAATTCCATGTTGGCGACCTGGGCACCCGCCCGCCACGCCATGGCGATGCCGTCGCCGGTGGCGATGTCCGGGTTGCTGGTGTAGAGGTAAACCTTGCTGGCTCCGCCGGACGCCACCACGACGAAGCGGGCGCGGAAGGTCTTCACCTTGTGGGTCTGCGAGTCCAGCACGTAGGCACCCAACACCCGCTGTTCCGGCAGGCCCAGCTTTGTGGCCGTGATGAGATCGACCGCGTTGTGATGCTCGAAAATCTCGATGTTGGGATGGGCGCGGGCGTGCTGCTCAAGGGAAGTTTCCACGGCCCGCCCGGTGGCGTCGGCGGCGTGGACCACCCGCCGGTGGGAATGGCCGCCCTCGCGGGTCAGGTGCAAATGGTGGCCGCCATTCTCCGATTCCACCTCGGTGAAGGGCACGCCGCGCTCCAACAGCCAGTCGATGCACGCCTTACCCTGCGACACTACCAGCCGCACGATGTCCGGGTCGCACAGTCCGCCCCCGGCGATGAGCGTGTCCTGGATGTGGGATTCGATGGAATCGCCCGCGTCCAACACCGCCGAAATGCCGCCCTGCGCATAAAGCGTGTTGGTTTCAGTCAGGGCGGTCTTGGAAATGACGGCGATCCGCGCATGGTCGGCCAAACGTAGCGCCAAGCTGAGGCCAGAGGCGCCGCTGCCGATGACCAGAACGTCGTGAAGGGTGGATGACATGGGTGGAGGCCGGTGGTGAGTGTGTTGTCATCGTACTGTAAAACGGGTTGGCCTCAAACAAAACGGGCCGTGTCGGGATGAGGCTCGTGTTTGGGAGGCGCTCCATTGCCCGATTATGGTCAGCCGCTTGGCCGATGACTGGCATACAATGACAGGCCCATGGTTGTTTAACGGTCTTGGGCCGGTGGGGCCGGGTAAAAGCGATTATTGTGAATAAATCGCCAATAGTTAGGCTCGATAAAGCCGGACGCTAGGCGGGACCACTCATTGAACAGCGCTTTCCAAACAACGATAATGCCCCATGGTGGACCGGGCCTTGAGCCGAGCGCCTGGATGCCGGAGTCGGGCGTTTCATCGTTGATGGACATACCAAAAAATCCAAACATTCGCGGCTGTTCACGGGCGACCGGAAACCGCTCCCCGTCATCCGGGGCCGCCCCTTACAGAAGAAGGACTTCCCGTCATGGGAGAGCAACTTGATGAGGATTTAGTCCGTCGCGTACAGCGGGGAGACAAAAAAGCGTTCGATATTCTCGTCCTTAAGTATCAGCATAAGATCGCCCAGCTTATCAATCGGTACATCAAAGACCCCCACGAGGCATTGGACGTTGCCCAGGAATCGTTCATTAAGGCTTACCGGGCCTTGCCGGGCTTCCGTGGCGAGAGCGCTTTTTATACTTGGCTGTACCGAATCGCGATCAATACGGCGAAAAATCACCTCGCGATGCGCGCCCGGCGTCCGTCAGATGACGAAATAGAAATTGAGGACGCGGAACAATTTGAATCAGCGGTACATCTAAGAGACCAGGAAACCCCTGAGGGGCTTCTTCTCACCGAGGAATTGGCGCAGGCGATTCAATCGGCGTTGGACGAACTTCCCGAGGAATTACGGACGGCGATCAGCCTCCGGGAATTCGAGGGTATGAGTTACGACGAAATAGCCCAGGTTATGAATTGTCCGGTGGGCACGGTGAGATCCAGGATTTTTCGTGCGCGTGAAGCCATCGACAAAAAGCTTGAACATTTACTTGGTTAGGGGGCACTCCATGACCGCAAACAATCTGAAAGAAAAACTGAGTTTATTACTCGACGACGAATTGGATTCGCAAGAATCTTTAAGGTTGTTCGAGCGGGTCGAAAAAGATTCCGCCGTCAGGGCACAGTGGAATCGTTATTCGCGAATCAGCGCGGCCATGCGTTCGGGCCAAATATTAATGGCGGATGATGGATTCGCGGATCGGCTTAACGCGGCCTTGGCGGACGAGCCGACCATCCTGGCGCCCACGGCCTTGCCCCGTAAGCGGCAGACACGGGAACGGCTGGTGACGACGGCACTGGCGGCGTCTTTGGCGCTGGTGGCGGTGCTGGTGGCGAAATCCTTCAACGAATACTCGCCCGTGAATGGCTCCAATTTCCTGGCAATGGCCGATTTGATGGGTCCATCTTCAACCCAGGCGACCATGGCACCGGAATTCCAGGACTATCTCGTGGCCCATTACGGGACCGCCTATCTGGCTGGCGCACAAGGCATGTTGCCGTCGGTGCGCTTGGCCAGCAACGACTCAACCCACTAAGCCTTTATTCGACGACTCACAATGCGCTTTCTGCTTCCTTCCGCTCGAATAAAATGGCTGGGTCGGGCGATTTTGTCGTGTCTGCTGCTGGCAACCGCGAGTGTGAAGGCCGAATCCATGGATTCTTCCGAAACAACGGCCCTGGGCTGGCTCACCGACATGCGACACGCGGTCGCGGAACGGAATTACAAGGGCGTGGTGGCCTATCTGAAGGATGGGCAACAAATGGAAAGCTTCCAATTGTTCCACGCCTCGAAATCCGGGGTGGAGCAGGAGCGCTTGGTTTCCATGAATAGCCCGTTGCGGGAAGTCATTCGGAATGCGGAAAAAGTATCGTGCTATTTTCCCGACACCAAAAAAGTTTTCATTGAAAACAAGGCGGGAAATCATTCTTCCGCCTTGGTGGATTTGCCGGAAGATTTAAGTCGGCTTACCCGTTATTACCGGGTTAATCTGCAAGGCCAGGAGTATGTGGCCCGTCGCTTATCCCAGGTGGTGGGCATCGAGCCTCGGGATGATTATCGGTATGCCCGCCTTATTTGGGTGGATACCGATTCCAAGTTGCCATTGAAATTCGAAATGCTGGACGAGGACGGTCAAACCGTCGAACAAATGGTTTTCACCTCGGTCAGCCTGGAGGAAAGCATCCCCCAAAAGGAATTGGAGCCTTCGGTTGAGGCGGGGGCGTTCACCCAGCAGTCTGGTCAGACGGAAACCCTGCCTTTGGATTCCTTGCGCTGGACGCTGCAAAATGTGCCCGAAGGATTTCGGATCGTTTCCTATAACCGGATGAAGCGCTCCCCGGCCAATCGCGCCGTGGATCATGTGCTGCTGAGCGATGGCTTCTCGTCCGTTTCCATTTACCTGGAGACCCAAAAAGGCGGATTTACCACGCAATATTCCAAACGGCTCGGAACCCTTAACGCCAAGTCTTTAAGAATCGACGATTATTCCGTGACCGTGATGGGCGAGGTTCCCGCCAAAACCGTTGAAGTCATCGCCCACGGCCTGAAACACCAGAATGCGCCGCAGCCATGATTGAAGAAGAAGCCGTGGTGGCCAGGGTGGATGAGGCGGGAACGGTCTGGGTGGAAAAATCCAGGCAGTCCGCCTGTGCTTCGTGCGATAAAGGTTGCCCGTCCGCCACTGTCGGCGATTATTTCGGCGATTCGACTGTGAGCCTCCCGGCCACTTCGGCGATTGACGTCAATGCCGGAGACCGGGTGGTGGTCGGCGTCAGCGAAGGCGCTTTCCTCAAAGGATCGCTGGGCCTCTACCTCTTGCCGCTGCTTGGCATGTTCGCGGGTTCAATACTGGGCAATGCCATTGGCCCGTCCTTATTCGCCATCCCGGCGGACGCCGCCGCCATTATCGGCGGGTTGCTCGGCTTGATGGGAACCCTCGCCTTGTTGAAGTTCACCCCCGTGTTGCCACGCCATCAACTGCGGCCGGTTGTGCTGCGGAAGCTCAGCTAATCCCCGATTGCTATTTCTATTTTTTGGTCCTTGACGACTTGGGAGTTTGTCATGCTTAAAGCCAAGTGGGCTGCGGTGTTGTTAAGTTTTTCCCTGCTGACGGCGACGCCGGCAGCGGTGCTGGCCCAGTTGCCCGATTTCACCGTGCTGGTTGAGCAAAACAGCGCGGCGGTGGTGAACATCAGCACCACTCAAAAGGTGTCCGCCACCGAGCAAACGCAGATACCCGAGGGTATGGACATACCGGAAGGCACGCCCCTGGACGAATTCTTCAAGCATTACTTTGGCGAGGGTGGACCCGGCGGACCCGGCGGGCCGGGCAACGGCGAACCCAGCGAATCCAAGTCACTCGGGTCGGGCTTCGTCATATCCCCCGATGGCTTCGTCATCACCAATCATCATGTGGTCAAGGACGCGGACGAGATCGTGGTGCGCCTGCAGGACCGGCGGGAATTGGTCGCCAAGGTGGTCGGCTCCGACAAGCGCAGCGATATCGCCCTGCTCAAAGTGGAAGCCAAGGATTTGCCGGTCGCCAAGATGGGTTCGGCGAGCAAGCTCAAGGTGGGCGAATGGGTGCTGGCCATCGGCTCGCCGTTTGGCTTCGACCATTCCGTCACGGCGGGCATCGTGAGCGCCAAGGGACGTAGCCTCCCCAGCGATAACTATGTCCCGTTCATCCAGACCGATGTCGCCATCAATCCCGGCAATTCCGGCGGTCCCTTGTTCAATCTGGATGGCGAGGTGGTGGGCGTCAATTCCCAAATCTACAGCCGCACCGGCGGCTTCATGGGGTTGTCGTTCTCCATCCCCATTGATGTCGCCATGCAGGTGGTGGATCAGTTGAAATCCCAGGGCCATGTCTCGCGGGGCTGGCTGGGCGTGCAAATCCAGGACGTGACCCGCGAACTGGCCGAGTCCTTCGGCATGAAAAAGCCGCAGGGCGCCTTGGTGTCCAAGATTTTGCCCAAGAGTCCGGCGGAAGCGGCGGGCTTGCAGATCGGCGACATCATCACCGAGTACAACAGCCAGGAAATCATTTCGTCGGCGTCGCTGCCGCCGATGGTGGGCATGACCAAGATCGGCGAGTCGGCTAAGCTCAAGCTCTTGCGGCAAGGCGGCACCAAGGAAGTGGACATCAAGATTGGCCTTTTGCCCGAAGAAGAAGCGCCGTTGGCTGGAAATACCCAGCAAGAACCCGGTGGCGACACCGTGGGCCGATTGGCTGTCAGCGTAATCAACCTCAACGCCGAGCAGCGCGAGCAGTTGGAAGTGCCGAAACACGGCGTGCTGGTGCTGGGCGTGAAGCCGGGACCGGCCTATGACGCGGGTATTCGGCGTGGTGATGTGATCCTCCGTATTCAAGACCAAACGATTAAAGACGTGAAGCATTTTAACGAAGTAGTGAAAAGCCTGCCAAAAGGCAAATCCGTGGCGACGCTGGTGCAGCGGCGCGGCGGCTCCTTGTTCCTGGCCCTGAAGCTCAAGGATTGACGCCGTGTCAGACCAGCAGCAGCGCATTCGGAATTTCTCCATCATCGCCCACATCGACCATGGCAAATCGACCCTGGCGGACCGTTTCATCCAAATCTGCGGCGGCTTGAGCGAACGGGAGATGTCCGCCCAGGTGCTTGACTCCATGGATATTGAGCGCGAGCGGGGCATCACCATCAAGGCGCAGAGCGTCACGCTTAACTACAAGGCCAAGGACGGCGAGACCTACCAGCTTAATTTGATCGACACGCCCGGCCACGTCGATTTTTCCTACGAGGTGTCGCGGTCGCTGTCGGCCTGCGAGGGCGCTTTGCTGGTGGTGGATGCGGCCCAAGGCGTGGAGGCCCAAAGCGTCGCCAATTGCTATACGGCCATCGAGCAGGGACTTGAAGTCCTGCCGGTGCTGAACAAGATCGACCTGCCCTCGGCGGAGCCGGAGCGGGTTTGCACGGAAATCGAGGAAATCATTGGCGTGCCCGCCGACGAGGCGCTCAGGATCAGCGCCAAGACTGGACTCGGCATCGACGATCTTCTAGAGCAACTGGTCGCCAAGGTGCCCGCCCCGAAAGGCAACCCGGACGGCCCATTACAAGCGCTGATTATCGACTCCTGGTTCGATAATTACCTGGGGGTCGTGTCGCTGGTGCGGGTGGTGAACGGCACCATCAGCCGCAAACAAAAGATCCTCATCATGTCCACCGGCAAGAGCCATCAGGTGGAAAAGCTCGGGGTGTTCACGCCCAAGCCCTTGGACAAGGACGTGCTGCAAACCGGGCAGGTCGGCTTTGTCGTCGCAGGCATCAAGGATATTTTCGGTGCCCCCGTCGGCGACACCATCACCGCCACCGACCGCCCCTGCGAAGCGCCTTTGCCGGGCTTCCAAAAGGTGCAGCCACGGGTGTTCGCGGGGCTTTATCCGGTGGAATCCGACGATTACGAGGATTTGCGGGAAGCGCTCAACAAGCTGAATCTTAACGACGCGGCTTTGCAGTACGAGCCGGAGACTTCGCAGGCGTTGGGTTTCGGTTTCCGCTGTGGATTCCTCGGGATGCTCCACATGGAGATCATCCAGGAGCGGCTGGAACGGGAATATGACCTGGACCTGATTACCACGGCCCCCACCGTGGTGTACGAGGTATTGAAGACCGACGAAACCACCATTCAAATCGACAACCCGTCCAAGCTGCCGCCGCCCAACGAAGTCGTCGAGATTCGCGAGCCGATCATCGAGGCGAACATCCTGGTGCCCCAGGATTATCTGGGCAATGTCATGACCCTGTGCATCGAAAAGCGGGGCGTGCAGAAGAAGATGCAGTACATCGGCGGGCAGGTCGCCATCAGTTTTGAACTGCCCTTGAGCGAAGTGGTATTGGACTTTTTCGACCGGCTGAAATCCGTGAGTCGGGGCTTTGCGTCCTTCGATTATGAATTCCAGCGGTTCCAAGCCGCGCCCTTGATTAAGCTGGACATCCTCATCAACGATGAACGTGTCGATGCGCTATCTTTGATTGTGCATCGGGATATCAGCCAAAGCCGGGGCCGCGATTTGGTGGATCGCATGAAGGATTTGATTCCTCGGCAGATGTTCGAGGTTGCCATTCAAGCGGCGGTCGGTTCCAAGATTATCGCCCGCTCCACGGTCAAGGCCATGCGCAAGAATGTCTTGGCGAAATGCTACGGCGGCGATATTACCCGTAAGAAGAAGCTTCTGGAGAAGCAAAAGGCGGGCAAGAAACGCATGAAGCAAGTGGGCAAAATAGATATTCCGCAAGAGGCTTTCCTGGCGGTGCTGCGCGTCAATAAAGATTCCTGAAAATAACAACGATTCAACCTCATGGATTACGACTTCTCGTTTTTTCTGGCGCTGGCGACCTTTGTCACCGGGGTTATTTGGGGCGGATATTTGCTGATGCTGCGGCTGCAACCGGCAGGGGAAACCCCGCCGGAAAACGAGCCGATGATTGTGGAATATGCCCGTTCATTTTTCCCCATCGTATTAATCGTTCTATTGCTGCGCTCGTTCCTCGTGGAGCCATTCCGCATTCCCTCGGGTTCCATGATGCCGACCCTGTTGATCGGCGATTTCATTCTGGTGAATAAGTTCACCTATGGTATCCGCCTGCCGGTCGCTAATACCAAGGTTGTTGAGATGGGCGAACCGAAGCGGGGGGATATTGTAGTATTCCGTTTCCCGAGGGATCCCACGGTGGATTACATCAAACGGGTTATTGGCTTGCCGGGCGACCGCATTGGCTATTTCAATAAGCAAGTCTTTGTGAATGGCGAGCCGATCAAGCAGGTGCCCCTTGGCGCTTATGAAGGCGTGTCCGGGACCACTGGCGGCGAAATACTGTTGAGCGAGGAATTGGGTTCCGTCACCCACGACATATTAGTGAAAAACGGTGATCCGTCGGTGAAGGAGGGCGAGTTCAATGTGCCGCCGGGGAAGTATTTCGTGATGGGCGATAACCGGGACAATAGTAACGACAGCCGTTTCTGGGGATTTGTGCCGGAAGGGAACTTGGTGGGGCGGGCGTTCTTTATTTGGATGAGCTGGGATGCGGATAAACCCGGCATCGCCTTCAATCGGATTGGCTCGGTGCTTAATTAGATAAAGGGCTATCATCCCTGGATGGCCGGTATCCAGACCATATCTTCATGGCAATTCAATCGAATAATAAAGCAGGTGGCGAAATGATTAGGTTTCCGTCCGGCCAACGTGGAATTACCTTTATCGGCTTCGTGTTGCTGATGGTGGGGGTAGGGTTTGTGGCCTTGGTTGCCTTGAAGTTGGCACCGGTTTATCTGGATCATTATAAGGTGGTGTCGGTATTGAAGTCGCTGGAAAATGACAAGGATTTGGCCTCCCGGAGCCGGGATGAAATTCTTAGGACATTCGAGAAACGCTGGGACATCGACATGATTGACAGCGTGACCAGGGATGACGTGACGATCATCAAGGATATTCATCATATCAAAGTGCAAATTGCTTACGACGTTACCAAACCCATCCTCGGCAACGTGGATGCACTAATACATTTTGACGACGCCATTGAGGTGGATGCGAATTGACCCAGGAGCCTGGAAAACTTGCCAAGAAACTCGGATTAACATTTAGGAATCCGGCTCTGGTTAGGCGGGCGCTGACTCACCGCAGCGCCGAAGCGGACAATAACGAACGGCTGGAATTCCTGGGCGATTCCGTGCTGGGATTCGTGGTTGCCGAGCGCCTATACGAAAAATTCACCACCGCTGACGAGGGCGTGCTGAGCCGCCTGCGTGCCACCTTGGTGAATCAAACCTCCCTCGCCAACATCGCCCGCAAGCTCAATCTGGGCGAATACTTGATCCTGGGTTCCGGCGAACTCAAAAGCGGCGGCTACCGGCGGGATTCGATCCTTTCCGACGCGGTCGAAGCTTTGATCGGTGCGCTATTGGTCGATCAGGGCATGGACGCTTGCCGCCAGTGGATTCTCGGGTTGTTCGCCGAGCAAATCGACGCCCTATCGGTGAGCGATTGGAAGAAAGACCCGAAAACCCGTTTGCAGGAAACCATGCAGGCCCGGGGCCTGGAATTGCCGGCCTATACGCTCAAATCGGTGGTCGGCCAGCCCCACGATCAAAGCTTTTGCGTCGAGTGCCGGGTTTCCTTGACCTCCGAGACCTGCGAGGGCGTTGGTTCGTCGCGCAAGAAAGCCGAGCAGCAAGCGGCGGAAAAAATGCTGGCCAAACTCACTCAGGAATTCGGATTCAAGCCATGAAAGCAGGCTTCGTCGCCCTGGTCGGGCGGCCCAATGTGGGCAAATCGACCCTTCTCAATCATCTGGTCGGCCAGAAGATCAGCATCACCTCGCGCCGCCCACAGACCACGCGGCACCGCATCCATGGCATCAAAACCACGGATGAGGGCCAGGCGGTGTTCGTGGACACGCCCGGCATTCACGCCAGTCAGAAGCGGGCCATGAACCGCTATCTCAACCGGGCGGCGGGCACGGCCCTGTTGGATGTGGACGTGGTGGTGTGGGTCATCGACCGGCCCGAATGGCAGGCCGAGGACGAACTGGTGCTGGACCGCATCAAGGCATCGGGCGCGCCGGTCATCCTGGTCATCAACAAGGTGGACCGGATCGAGGACAAGGCGCTGCTGCTGCCGTTCCTGGAAAAAGCCGAATCCCTGCATCCCTTCGCCGCCATGATTCCTGCCTCGGCCCTGAAAGGTGCCAACCTCGGCGTGCTGGAAGGCAAGATTATGGAGCTCTTGCCCGAGGGCGAGCCGATCTTTCCCGAGGATCAAGTCACCGACCGCTCGGTGCGCTTCATGGCGGCGGAAATCATCCGCGAGAAGCTGCTCCGTGCCTTAGGGTTGGAAGTGCCCCACGCGCTGACGGTGGAAATCGAGCAATTCAAGATCGAAGGCGGGTTGACCCGCATCAGTGCCCTGATCTGGGTGGAGCGCGAGGGGCAGAAGGCCATCGTCATCGGCACCAAGGGCGAGGTGTTGAAAAAAGTCGGCGAGCGGGCGCGGCTGGATATGGAGAAGCTGCTGGACGGCAAGGTCTTCCTGCAACTGTGGGTCAAGGTCAAGGAAGGCTGGTCCGACGACGAACGCGCCCTGCGCAGCCTGGGCTATTCGGAATAGGCATGGCCGGTGAGGGCGAGCGCGTCCTGCTGGCGCACGCCGCCGTTCTCCATCGCCGGGCCTACCAGGAAACCAGCTTGCTGGTGGATGTTTTCGCGGCGGACCATGGCCGGTTGCGGTTGATTGCCAAGGGTGCCCGGCGGGGCCGGAACGCCCAAGCCCAATTATTGCAGCCGTTCATGCCCTTGCGTCTGTCCTGGGCGGGGCGGGGTGAGTTGCCGACTTTGACGGCGGTGGAGTCCGCTGGCAACGCCCTGGCGCTGGATGGGGCCGCTCTGTTCTGCGGCTTCTATATGAATGAGCTCCTGCTCCACCTGCTGCCCCCGCACGATCCCAGCCCGCCAGTCTTTCAGCTTTATTTCGACGCCCTGCGGCAATTGCGGGGCGAACCCAGCCAAGAAAAGGTGCTAAGGTTTTTCGAGCTTTCCCTGCTGGAAGAAATCGGCTACGGCCTATCCCTGGACCGGGAGGCGCGGGGCTGGGAGATCGACCCGGCCAAGAATTATTCGTACATTCCCGATCAGGGGCCGGTCGAGTCCGACGGGCCGGGCGTGGATTCCGTGCGCGGCTCCACCCTGCTGGGATTGCAGCGCAAGCACCTGGACACGCCGGACGAGTGGCGGGAAGCCAAGCAACTCATGCGGCGGGTGATTCGGTATTATCTCAACGGACGCGCCCTCAAGAGCCGCGACCTCTTCAAGCCATTCGGCAAGGCAACGCACCCATGACATCCATCCAACCCATTCTATTGGGCGTCAACATCGACCATATCGCCACGGTTCGCCAAGCCCGGGGCACCCGCTTCCCCGAAGTCATCCAAGCCGCCCTAGTGGCGGAACAGGCCGGGGCCGACGGCATCACGGCCCATCTGCGCGAGGACCGGCGGCATATTCAGGACCGGGACATTGAGCTTTTGGCGGCGATGGCGCAGACCCGCCTGAACCTTGAAATGGCCGTGACCGACGAAATGGTCCGCATCGCGGCGCGGCTGCGTCCGGCGGCCTGCTGCATGGTCCCGGAGCGGCGCGAGGAGCTGACCACCGAAGGCGGGCTGGATGTGGCCGGAAATTTCGAGCGGGTTTACGCCGCCTGCCAAGCCTTGGGCGAAGCCGGTGTGGAGGTGTCCTTGTTCATCGACGCGGACCCGCGCCAAGTGGAAGCCGCCGCCAAGGCGGGCGCCCCGGTCATCGAGTTGCACACCGGCCACTATGCGGACGCCGCCGCAGGCGCGGAACGGCGCCGGGAATTGAGCCGCCTGCGTGCCGCCGCCGAATTGGCCGAGGGTTTGGGGCTGATTGTGAATGCGGGGCACGGCATCCATTATCACAATGTCGCCGACATCGCCCGGATTCCCCAATTCCGGGAGCTGAACATCGGCCATTCCATCGTGGCACGGGCGCTATTCTCCGGCTTGGACCTGGCCGTCCGGGACATGAAGCGCCTGATGGAAACGGCGCGGGCTTCCTTGACAGGCGATGATTTCCCGCTCTCCCGCCGGGAGAGGGTGGGGTGAGGGGAAGAAAAAGGATTTTTTCCTTGTCGCTCGCCGTTTCATGCCCCTCTGCCGAAGCGACAATTAAGGAAGAAATCTTAATTTGATCCCCCTCACCCTAGCCCTCTCCCGGTGGGAGAGGGGACCAGAGGCAAGGCGTCATCGCTCTGAGGTTGACCTGTGAAATTGACCGCTAGGGCGTATTCTGCGATAGTTGCGCCCGCAACGAACCAGACCGAAACCTTTTATTACAAAGGCTTGCGCACACTTGGCCCAACCCGGCAGGGGTAGCGGAATGTACGAACACTATCGAGGCGAGCGAATGGCGGCTGAATTGATCTGCCAACCCGAAGGCCCCTGGCATCCGGCCCCCGTGGTGGTGGGTTGGCGTGCCAAGCTCGTGGCGTTCCTGGCGCTATGCTTGTTGCTCGGCTCGGTATTGGTGTTGTTCGTGCAGGTGCGTGGCTTTCTCGGCCATGTCGAGACCAAGCTGGCGGTGGAGTCCGGCGGCGATTCCCGGTTGCGGGCCATGAGCCAGCATCTAGGCGAATTGCGCGGCAGATTCCATGGGCTTTTGGAAGAATCCGTCGAGACCCGGCTTAAGGAACTAGAAAAAACGGTGGCGAGCGGCAAGGTCAATCTTGATGACCTCAAGGCGTTCGGCGAATTGCAGAAAGACATTGAGGCGCTGGAAGACTACGCCGTCACCGACGGCACGCAGGGCTTCGACTATGCTCGGCGGGAGCATGACCGCTTCCGGGCCGTGCCCGAATTGAAGCCCGTGCCCCGCAATGACGAATTGCTGCGGGAGGCGGGCGAACTGAAAAACCTCGTTTATTTCTGCGCCGCCGGGCTGGCGACGGGCACCGCCTTGATGCTGGGTTATTACTGGGTGTTGCAGCGCCGCAATGCCCGCTACCTCGAAGCCATGTCCCTGCGGACACCGCTTTTGCCGCCCGGCGCTGACCGTGGGATCTGATCCCAAGGAACGCGGGCATCCCGCCCGTCCATAAGCGCCTGTTTCCCCTCTGTTATCACGGCCAAGATGGCCGTGCCCCTGTTATGCAAAGACTGCTCTCCGTCGCCCCCATGCTGGACTGGACCGACCGGCACTGCCGCTATTTTCTGCGGCTGATTTCCCGTCACGCCCTGCTGTACACCGAGATGGTGACGACCGGCGCCATCCTGCGCGGGGATCGGGACCGGCTGTTGGGATTCGATCCGCTGGAACACCCCCTCGCCGTCCAGTTCGGCGGCAGTGACCCCAGCGACCTCGCTGAATGCGCCCGCATCGCCGAGGGCTGCGGCTACGACGAGATCAACCTGAATGTCGGCTGTCCCAGCGACCGCGTGCAGCGGGGCCGCTTCGGCGCGTGCCTGATGGCCGAGCCTGACTTGGTGGCCGAGTGCGTCGCGGCCATGGGGGCGGTGGTGTCCGTGCCGGTCACGGTCAAATGCCGCATCGGCGTGGACGACCGGGATTCCTATGAGGAGCTGGCCCAGTTCGTCCAAACCGTCGCCGCCACCGGTTGCCAAGTCTTCATCATCCACGCCCGCAAGGCTTGGCTTTCCGGGCTGTCTCCGAAAGAAAACCGGGAAATCCCGCCGCTCCGCTACGATGTGGCCACCGCCATCAAGCGCGATTTTCCCAGCCTCGAAATCGTGCTCAACGGCGGCATCATGGACCTGGATCAAGCCGGGCAACATCTGGCCGCCGGCTTCGACGGCGTGATGATTGGCCGCGCCGCTTACCACAACCCGTACATCCTTGCGGAGGCGGATCGGCAGCTTTTTGGCGACGCCCATCTCATCCCATCCCGTCAGGAAATCCTTGAGCAATTCCTGCCCCATGTCAGCGCCGAACTGGACCGGGGCACCCGCTTACACACCATCACCCGCCATATCCTGGGCTTGTTCCACGGAATGCCGGGCGGTCGGGTGTGGCGGCGGTATATCGGCGAGAATGCCAACCAGCCGGGCACCGGTCTCGACGTGCTGCGAACGGCGGCGGGTTTTTGCAGGCGAGAATCCCCGTAGGTCCGGCCTGTGCTCGTGCCCGGCCCGACTTCGGCTTGCGCCAAAAGCTCGAAGCTATGCCCGACCTGCGGCCACTGGCTCAACGGGCCTTGTGGCGGGCGTGAGTACATGCCCGCCCTGCATGTTCTCGTAAACTCGTCATAGGGGCGGCGCTATGACGGAACCAGCGCGAAAAAGGCGCATCCAAATTTCGCCGATATTTTTACCGGCCTCCCACAGGTGAACACAACATGCACAAAAACGTAATGGAAAACCTTTTCTCCCAAATCATTCAGGAAGTCGGCGAGGATGTGACCCGCGAAGGCTTGGTGGATACCCCCAAGCGCGCCGCCGCCGCGTTCAAGTTCCTGAACAGCGGCTATCACAAGAACCTCGACAACGTTCTCAACAACGCGATTTTCGAGGCGGACACCGAGGACATGGTGATCGTCAAGGACATCGAACTCTATTCCCTGTGCGAGCATCATTTGCTGCCATTCATTGGCAAATGCCACGTCGCCTATTTGCCCAAGGGCAAAGTGATTGGCCTGTCCAAGATCGCCCGCATCGTCGAAATGTACGCCCGCCGCCTGCAAATCCAGGAGCGCCTGACCAAGCAAATCGCCACGGCGCTGCAAACCGCCATCGACCCCAAGGGCGTGGCCGTGGTCATCGAGGCCAAGCACCTCTGCATGATGATGCGCGGCGTGGAGAAGCAGAATTCGGTGATGACCACATCGTCCATGCTGGGCGCGTTCCGCAAGGAAATCAGCACCCGCTCGGAATTCCTCAATCTCATCAACCGCAAATAAGCGCGGGGGGCCGGGATGGACAACGAGAAAAAACCGAAGTGGGGCATCTTGCTGGTCAATCTGGGCACGCCCGAAGCGCCCACCACGACGGCGGTGCGGCGCTATCTGGGGGAGTTCCTGTGGGATGCGCGGGTGGTGGAGATTCCCCGCCCGATTTGGTGGCTGATCCTGCACGGCGTGATTCTGCGGGTGCGCCCGCGCAAGTCGGCCCATGCCTACCAATCCATCTGGACCGAGGGCGGCTCGCCGCTGATGGTGTTGACCAAGGCTCTGGGCGAGGCGGTGCGGACTGAATTGAGTGGGCGGCTCGGTGCTGACGCCGTGGCGGACATCGCCATGCGCTATGGCCAGCCCAGCGTCGCCAAGCAGATGGAAGCCTTGCGGGCAAAGGGCGTCGAGCGATTCCTGGTGCTGCCGCTGTATCCCCAATACGCGGCGTCCAGTTCCGGCTCGGTGTTCGATGCGGTGGCGAAGGCGCTGACCCGCTGGCGGCATGTGCCGGAAGTGCATTTCGTCAGCGATTATCACCAGCATCCCGCCTATATCGCCGCCGTGGTGGACAGCATCGAAGCCTTCTGGCGGGAGCAGGGCCGCAGCGGCTTCTTGATGATGTCCTTCCACGGCCTGCCGGATCGCAGTCGCGAGTTGGGCGACCCGTATTATGACCAGTGCCTCGCCAGCGCCCGCTTGATCGCGGAGCGCCTGGGATTGGCCGACGGGGCTTGGCAGGTGGTGTTCCAGTCGCGGTTCGGGCGGGCGAAATGGTTGCAGCCCTATTGCATCGACACCTTGAAAGAATTGCCGGGGCGCGGCGTCCGTGAGGTGGATGTGGTGTGCCCCGGCTTCGCGGTGGATTGCTTGGAGACCCTGGAGGAAATCGGCATCGCCAACAAGGAAGCCTTCTTGGCGGCGGGCGGTTCCCAGTATCGCCTGATTCCTTGCCTGAACGACAGCGCGGCCCACGCCCGCGCCTTGGCTGAGGTGGTTGCCGAACGAATCGGGTAGGGCCACCCCGGTTTTCAAAATCGAGTCGGCCTTTATGGGCGCAGAAAGTTCAAAATGAACACGCGGTAGCCGCACCAGTCGAGGGCAATCCCAACGGGATTTGGTGCGCATCCAGCCAAAGCCATTTAGGACATGGGACTCAGGCATCGAATAATCGCCTGATAATCCAAGGCAAGCCACGCGGGCTGGTTTATGGCATCGTACATGCATCCCAAATCTTAAATGAAGCTGCGCCAACGGCGGCGCGGTGATCTCGGACAAAGGCGTCTTGCGAACATCATTCGTATGAGTGGTGTTCGCGGGACGCCTTTTTTTGTGCCCGCGAAAATCGGGCGCGTTTTGTTCCAACCACGGGTGTGAGGCTATGAACTTCAAGGAATTCAAACAATCGGGCCACTGGCCGACCCTGCTTTCCGCGTTTCTGTATTTCGACGTGTCCTTCATGGTCTGGGTGATGCTCGGGCCGTTGTCGCTTTACATCACCAAGGATTTGGGGCTGCCGGTGGCGGAAAAATTCACCATCGTCGCCATTCCCATCCTGTCCGGCGCGGTGTTCCGCATCATCCTCGGCTCCATGGCCGACCATCTGGGCGCCAAGCTGACCGGCATCCTGGCCCAATTGCTGGTGATCCTGGGGATGGCCTACGTGTTCATCTTCGGCCTGCATTCCAAGCTGGAGGTCGAACTGCTCGGCCTATTGCTGGGCGTGGCCGGGGCCAGCTTCGCGGTGGCCCTGCCGCAGGCCAGCCGCTGGTATCCGCCCAAGTTCCAGGGCGTGGTAATGGGCATCGCCGGGGCGGGCAATATGGGCGTGGTGCTGGATTCCATGATCGTGCCGGTGCTGGCGGAGAAATTCGGTTGGCAGGCGGTGTTCGGCTTCCTGATGATCCCGCTGCTCATCGTCCTCGTCATCTATGCCGTCCTGGTGAAGGACGCCCCGGACAAGCGGACGCCGGTCTCGTTCGCCAGCTACGCCGCCGTGCTGAAAGACCCGGATAGCTGGTGGTTCATGT
Source organism: Methylomagnum sp. (assembly GCF_054333355.1). Lineage (NCBI taxonomy): Bacteria > Pseudomonadati > Pseudomonadota > Gammaproteobacteria > Methylococcales > Methylococcaceae > Methylomagnum > Methylomagnum sp. Next base: position 33,370 of record NZ_JBTEKS010000004.1, read on the forward strand.
TCTTCTATTCCATCACCTTCGGCGGGTTCGTCGGGCTGGGCAACGCGCTGCCGCTGTACTTCACCCACTGGTATCACGTCTCCGGCGTGGCGGCGGGCTTGATGGCGGCGATTGTGGTGTTCGCCGGGTCGATGTTCCGGCCCCTGGGCGGCTACTTGGCGGATCGGATGGGCGGCATCCGTGTCCTGCAAGTCCTGTTCGTGGTGGTGTCCATGAGCTACCTAGCCATCTCCTTCATGCCGGAAGGCCCGGCGGCGCCCGTCACCAGCGCCGACGCGAAGGTGGCTGGCTGGGGCTTCTTTGAATTGCCCGCGCTGGCCTGGGGCGCGGTCGCCATCTTCTTCGTGGGCACCCTCGCGCTGGGGATGGGCAATGGCTCGGTGTTCCAGTTGGTGCCGCTGCGCTTCCGCAAGGAAATCGGCGTGGTGACGGGACTGGTGGGTTGCGCGGGCGGGGTGGGCGGCTTCTTCCTCGCCAAGATGCTGGGCGTGTCCTGGGACATGCAACACAGCTTCGCTTTAGGGTTCAGCGTGTTCGCGGGGCTGCCGCTCTTGGGCTTGGCGGGGTTGATGCTGGTCAAGCGGCGCTGGCGCACCACTTGGGGGGCGGTGTCGGGGGCGCGGGTTTAGGCAGTGGTCAGTTGTAGGCTGGGTTGAGGCACGAAACCCAGCATCCCAGGGTATGGCGATGCTGGGTTTCCGCAAAGCTCCAACCCAGCCTACCTAGCTATTTGGTGGGCATGAGTACATGCCCGACCTACGGCACTAAAAGTCGCGCATCATGAGCCATTAACCTTCGCTTGGATTCGATGACCGACCCCCAACTCAGCTTCCGCGCCGCCATCGCCTCCCGCCAGGGACGCCGCGAGGACAACCAGGATTTCGCCGACATCGCCCAGCCCTCGGCTAAGGACTTGGCCCTGTGCGGCGCCGTGCTGGCGGTGGCGGACGGCATGGGCGGGGCCAAGGGCGGGCGGGTGGCGGCGGAAATGTGCCTGCATGGCTTCATGGAGGCGTGGTACGGGCTGCCGGAAACCTTGAGTGTGGAGCAACGGGTGGACCGGGCGCTGGGTTCGGCCAATCACTGGATTCACGCCATGGGCCGCCGCGATCCCAACCTCGCCGGTCTGGGCACTACCTTCAGCGCGGTGATTCTGCGGGGACGCCGCGCCCATCTGGCCCATGTGGGGGATTCCCGCATCTACCGGCTGCGGGGGGAGAATCTGGAGCGCCTGTCCGAAGACCACACCCTGGGCGGTGCCGAGCAGGACCACATCCTGTACCGGGCCGTGGGCTTGGAATCGCGGCTGCGCATCGACTACAGCGAGCATCCCCTCGAACCCCACGACCGCTTCCTGCTATGCAGCGACGGCCTGTACGGCGCGTTGAAACAGGCCGACATCGCCCGCGTCCTGCTGGCAAGGGCCACCCCGGACAGCACGGCGGAGGGCTTGGTCGATTTGGCCCTGCAACGGGGCAGCCAGGACAACGTGACCGCCTTGGTGGCGGACGTGCTGACTTTGCCCAAGGCCGACCGGCATTCTTTCCGGGAGATCATCGAAGCCTTGCCCTTGCTCGATTTGCCCAAGCCGGGCGACACGGTGGACGGATTCCGGCTGGAGCGGCTGTTGGCCTCGGGCCGCTACAGCGCCCTGTTCATCGCCACCGATGAGCGCAACAAAAATCCGGTGGTGCTGAAATTCCCCCATCCACGGGTAGCGACCGAGCGGGAATATCACGACGCCTTCCTGCGGGAAGCCTGGATCGGGGCGCGGGTGAAAAGCCCGTGGGTGGCGGAAATCCTGGAGCAGCCACCCGGACGCCAGACCCGGCTGTATTCGGTCATGCCGTTTTATCCGGGCGAGACGCTGGAGCAACGGGTGCGACGCGGGCCGCCCATGGCGCTGGAAGCCGGGATAGACCGCGCCCTCAAGCTGTGCAAGGCGGTCCATGCCCTGCACCGGCAGCGCGTGGTGCATCGCGACATCAAGCCGGATAACGTGCTGCTGGCGGAGGATGGCGGGCTGAAACTGCTGGATTTGGGGATAGCCCGGCTGCCCGCCTGGGACGAGGGCGCCGCCGACCCGGTGCCCGGCACGCCCAGCTACATGGCGCCGGAGCTGTTCCACGGCGAGCGGGGCAGCGTCGCCAGCGATGTGTTCGCCCTGGGGGTGACGATCTACCGGCTGTTCACCGACGCCTATCCCTACGGCGAGGTGGAGCCGTTCAGCACGCCGCGCTTCGGCAGGCCCAAGCCGCTGGATAGCTTCCGCCCGGACCTTCCGGCTTGGCTGGACGCGGTGCTGGCCCGCGCCTTCGCCGTGGACCCGGCCAAGCGTTATGCCGACAGCATCGAGCTGGCCTACGAACTGGAGGCGGGCCTCGCCAAGGGCGGCGGCAAGCGGACGCCAACGCGGCGGGTGCCCTGGTACGAGCGCAATCCGCTGTTGTTCTGGAAGCTCACGTCGCTGCTTTTGTTCGGGGGGATGATGGCGTGTTTGTTTCGGCTGGTGTAGGGCGGTAGATCGGCCATGTACTCATGCCCGACCTACTGCTGTTTTCATTTGCCTTCAATTCCGCCTGCTGCCTAAACTAAGCCTTAGCCATCCCCGAGGCAATCACTATGCAAATCGTCAACGTCCATGAAGCCAAGACCCATTTATCCAGGCTGCTTGAACAGGTGGAATCCGGTGAGGATGTGGTAATCGCCAGGGCGGGCCGACCCGTGATCCGCCTGATTCCTTATCGCCCACCCGAATGTAAAATCGCCCCACCCGGCGGGATGGCGGGCGAGATTTGGATGGCGGATGATTTCGATGCCCCTTTGGATGACCTGTTTGATTTTGAGCGGGAAGGGGAGGCGCCGTGAACTATTTGCTGGATACCCATTTGGCGCTGTGGTGGGAAGGGAAGCATCCACGCTTGCCGGAACAAGTTTCGGAACTCATTCAATACCAAGCCGAGACGGTGTACGTGAGCCGGGCTTCGCTATGGGAAATGGCCATCAAAATATCCTTGGGAAAGCTGCGCATGGATTTGGAGAAATTCATCGCCCAAATCGAAGCGGATGGTTTCGAATGGCTGGACATCAAGAATGCGCACCTACTGGAAGTCCGTTCCCTCCTGGTATTCGCCGACCATAAAGACCCGTTCGACCGGCTGCTGGTAGCGCAAAGCCTGACCGAACCGCTGATTCTTCTGACGGTCGATCCCGCCTTGACCCGTTACGGCTCGACCGTGCGGGTTTTCTGAAACCCCGCACCACAACCGCGCAACCCTCCCCCCATCTGGTGCGCCCATGCCCGTTCAACACCCACCAAATACCGCATTTTCCAGCCCGCGCCCAACCCGGCACGATCCCTGCTAATTCACGTCCAAACGGCCCCACGCGCCAACGGCGGCGCTTAAAGCCACACGACAAAGGCGTCATGCATCCACCCATCTCCGGGTGAATGCCTGGCGCTTTTTTTATGCCCAAAGAACAGCCCGAACCCCGCGCCACCCGCCGGAACCGGGCATGTGAAAGGAAGGAAAGGCTATGAACAAACAAAAACTCGTCCTGGTCGGCAACGGCATGGCCGGTGTGCGGACCCTGGAAGAACTGCTGAAGCACGCGCCGGACAAATACGACATCACCGTCTTCGGTGCCGAGCCGCACCCCAATTACAACCGCATCCTGCTCTCCCCGGTGCTGGCGGGTGAGAAGACCCTGGACGACATCATCATCAACAGCGACGCCTGGTACGCCGAACACGGCATCACCCTGCACAAGGGCAAGAAGGTGATCGGCATCGACCGCCGCCACCGCCGGGTCAGCACCGAGTGCGGCCACGAGGAAAGCTACGACCGGCTGTTGCTGGCGACCGGCTCCGCGCCCTTCATCCTGCCGCTGCCGGGCAAAGACCTGGAGGGCGTCATCGGCTTCCGCGACATCCGCGACGTGGACCTGATGCTGGAAGCCTCCGCGAAGCATCGCCACGCCGTGGTCATCGGCGGCGGCTTGCTGGGCCTCGAAGCCGCCAATGGACTCCGCAAGCGCGGCATGGAAGTCACCGTGGTCCACGTCCTCGACAGCCTCATGGAGAGGCAGTTGGACAAGCCCGCCTCCGCCCTGCTGAAACGGGCGCTGGAAGATTCGGGCCTTAATTTCCTCATGGAAGCCCAGACCGAAGCCCTGCTCTCCTCCCCTCTACCTCTGGGAGAGGGGTCGGGGGTGAGGGCGCGGGTCCGGGCGATACGCTTCAAGGACGGCCTGGAAATCCCCGCCGACCTGGTGGTGATGGCCGTCGGCATCCGCCCCAACATCGAACTGGCGAAATCCGCCCGGCTCCACTGCGAGCGCGGCATCGTGGTCAACGACACGATGCAGACCTACGATCCGCGCATCTACGCCGTGGGCGAATGCGTGCAGCATCGCGGCAATTTGTTCGGCCTGGTCGCGCCGCTGTTCGAGCAGGCCAAGGTCTGCGCCAACCATCTGGCCGAATACGGCATAGGCCGCTATCAAGGCTCGGTCACGTCCACCAAGCTGAAAGTCACCGGCATCGACCTGTTCTCCGCCGGCGATTTCCAGGGCGGCGCGGGGTTCGAGGAACTGGTGTTCCACGACCACGCCCGAGGCGTCTACAAGAAGCTGGTGGTCAAGGACAACAAGGTGAAGGGCGCGGTGATGTACGGCGACACCGTGGACGGCGCTTGGTATTTCCAGTTGATGCGCGAGGCCACCGACATCGGCGACTTCCGGGAAACCGTGCTGTTCGGCCGCGCCCACATGGCCGACGAGGGCCGCGAAGGCCAGAGCGTCATGAACATGGCCGACAGCGCCGAGATTTGCGGCTGCAACGGCGTCTGTAAGAAGACCATCGTGGACGCCATCGTCGGCAAGAAGCTGTTCACCCTCGACGAAGTGCGCTCCCACACCAAGGCGTCGGCCTCCTGCGGTTCCTGCACCGGGCTGGTGGAGCAAATCCTCGCCGCCACCGTCGGCAGCTACGACCCTAGCCCTAAGGAAAAGCCCATGTGCAAATGCACGGAGCATTCCCACGACACGGTACGCGCCGCCATCAAGGAACGCGGCCTGACCTCGCTCCCGGCGGTGTTCTCCGCGCTGAACTGGAAGACCCCCGACGGCTGCCATAGCTGCCGCCCGGCGCTGAATTATTACTTGCTGTGCGCCTGGCCGGAGACCTACCAGGACGACCCGCAATCCCGCTTCATCAACGAACGCGCCCACGCCAACATCCAGAAGGACGGCACCTATTCCGTGGTGCCGCGCATGTGGGGCGGACTCACCACGCCGGGCGAACTGCGGGCCATCGCCGACGTGGCCGACAAGTTCCAGATTCCCACCGTGAAAGTCACCGGCGGCCAGCGCATCGACCTGTTGGGCGTGAAGAAGGAAGACCTGCCAAAAGTCTGGGCCGACCTCAACGCCGCCGGGATGGTGTCCGGCCACGCCTACGGCAAGAGCCTTCGCACCGTGAAGACCTGCGTCGGCTCCGAGTGGTGCCGCTTCGGCACGCAGGATTCCACCGGCCTGGGCGTCCAGTTGGAGAAGATGACCTGGGGTTCCTGGACGCCGCACAAATTCAAGATGGCGGTGTCGGGGTGCCCCCGCAATTGCGCCGAGGCCACCATCAAGGACTTCGGGGTGGTCTGCGTGGATTCCGGCTACGAAATCCAGGTCGGCGGCAACGGCGGCATCAAGATTCGCGGCACCGATTTGTTGTGCAAGGTCGCGACCGAGGAGGAGGTGAAGGAATACTGCGGCGCCTTCATGCAGCTTTACCGCGAGGAGGGCCGCTATCTGGAGCGCACCGCGCCGTGGATCGAGCGGGTGGGGTTGAGTTATGTGAAGTCGCGGATCGTCGAGGACGGCGAGGGGCGCAAGACCTTGTACGAGCGCTTCCTGCTATCCCAGCAAACCGCGCAGGTCGACCCCTGGGCGGAGTTGGCGCAGGAGTCGGCGCGTGGGCAGTTTGAGCCATTGAGAAAGGTGGGATGACCGCTTCCCGGAACTCGCGGGATTCCGCGTCAGGCGCAGCAGGCTCCGGTTCCGGCCTGGATCGGCGGGCATTTCACCGTACCGTAGGAGCAGAACACGCAGCAGTCGCCGGGCTTGGGCTTGAACACCTGGCCGCAGCCGGGGCAATCGTAGAAATACACGCAGGCATCGGTGGGCATGGTTTCCTCCCGCTGAAAGCCGCAGTGAGGGCAAGTCAGCAACGATTGCAACCGCGCCGTAGGTTGACAGGCGGAACACCGGCGGTTTTCCAGATAGCTCCAAACGGCGCTTCCCGCGAGACCCAGGAGTCCGCCGTAAATCGGGACGGCGGCGGTGGGCGCCCAGTTGTAGGCATACAGAAGGGCGGCGGCGCTCGCCCATCCGGCGCCGAGCAGGAACCGATTGCGATGCCGACGGAAGGCCGACCAGTGGCCAACCGCCGCCAGCAGGATAAAGGCTTGCAGGACGTAAACGAGGGTATCCGCGTAAGCGGCTAGGTAGCTCAGGCCCAGCACGCCACCCGCAGAGGCCAGCAGGGGCAAGCAACAAGGCGCGGCGCTAGCGGCGGCGGCCAGCCAAGCGCCAGCGGTGCCGAGTTTTTCGAAGGAAATTTTCATGGGGACATCTCCGAATCGGTCGAGAATGTGGGCCGGACGATGCTACCCAAAATCAACGAGGTTGAACACGCAATGAATAACTGGATCGAAATCGGCCAAATCGAAGACATTCCGGCGCAAGGCTCCCGCATCGTCGCGACGGACTTCGGGGATATCGCGGTGTTCCGCACCATTGATGACCAACTGTTCGCCGTCCGCGACCGCTGCCCCCACAAGGGCGGGCCGCTGTCGCAGGGCATTGTTCACGGCAAGCGCGTGACCTGCCCGCTGCATAACTGGGTGATCGAGTTGGAATCGGGCGAGGCGGTGGCGCCGGATGTGGGCTGCGCGGGGGCTTATGCAGTGCGGGTGGAGGCGGGGCGGGTTTATTTGGGTCCGCCGGTAAAGGTTTGAAACGTAGGTCGGGTTTAAACCCGATCCACAGAGTTTGGTAAAGGCGTAGAGAGTGTGGAGATTGGGCGGGCCAACCGTGTTGCTCCTGGCCCGCCGTTTTTTTTCGCACCACTAACTGAAAGGCGATCCTCCGGGATTGGCTCAATATCTGGAACTTTGGCTAAAACGGCCTCAAAGGCTGAGAAATCAGCCCGGGCAGCACGCATCTCCCACAACAATTCCTCATCCATCAACCGACGGATGTGGTCCAGGGTCATGGTTTCGTTTCGGCGCGAAAAGACAGGAAAGCCATTGCGGTATTCAAGTGGCTCGGAGGCATCAAAGTCTGTCGTTGGATTCGGATTTTCAGGATTCATGACGGCGGTGGATTGCTCGGGAAATCATTTTCTGCACATCGGGATTCGCATTGACCGAAACAAGCTCAACACCCGGATGCTCATTTGCAAACACCCGGAAGATTTCGTCCGCGAAGGACGGGCCGATGAATTCCATATCGGAGAAATCGAACATCACCGCCTGGAATTCAACCGCTAGTTTTAAAACGGATTTAGCCTCGGAGCGGGCCATCGCTGTCTTCCGTCCGCCGCACGCTGTAAGAACAACGATTTCCCCGGAATTCGCATTACTATCCGACATAGGTTTGCTCTTGCCATTACGAATTAATGCCAGCAATCGTGTCTGCCTAAGCCCATGATTGTCAACCGAACAGCCAAGACGAAAGGCACCCAGCCATGAACACCCAAGCCCCCACCCAAACCACCTGCCCCTATTGCGGCGTAGGCTGCGGCCTCCTGGCGAAACCCACCGGCCCCGAGTCGGCGGACATCAAAGGCGACCCGGAGCATCCCGCCAATCTCGGGCGGCTCTGCTCCAAGGGCGCGGCGCTGGGCGAAACGCTGTCCCTGCAAACCCGCTTGCTCCATCCCGAAATCGGCGGGCGGCGGGCCACTTGGGACGAGGCGCTGGACACGGTGGCGGAGCGGTTCCGGGCCATCATCGAAAAGCATGGCCCCGATGCGGTGGCCCTCTACGTGTCCGGCCAATTGCTGACCGAGGACTACTACGTCGCCAACAAGCTGATGAAGGGCTACCTCGGCTCGGCCAACATCGACACCAACTCGCGGCTCTGCATGTCCTCCACCGTGGCCGGGCAGAAGCGGGCCTTCGGCGAGGACGTGGTGCCCGGTTGCTATGAAGATTTAGAGTTGGCAGAACTCATCGTGCTAGTCGGCTCCAACACCGCGTGGTGCCATCCGGTGCTATTCCAGCGCATCGCCAAAGCCCGGCAGAACAACCCCAAGCTCAAGGTCGTCGCCATCGACCCGCGCCGCACCACCACGGCGGAATCCGCCGATTTGCATCTGGCGATCCGGCCCGGCACTGACGTATTGCTGTTCAACGGCCTGCTGCATTACCTGCGTAAGCACGACCGGCTGGATTACGGATTTTTGGAATCCCATTTATCCGGGCTGGCCGAAGCGCTGCAAAGCGTGAACGAATGCACTGTGCCCGCCGTGGCGGAAGCCTGTGGCGTGGCGGAGACGGACCTCGCCAGCTTCTACCAATCCTTCGCCCGCACCGAGAAGACCGTCACCGCCTGGTCGCAGGGCGTGAACCAGTCCTCCGCCGGGACCGACAAGGTCAACGCCATCATCAACGTCCATCTCGCCACCGGGCGGATTGGCCGACCCGGCATGGGGCCGCTGTCCTTCACCGGCCAGCCCAACGCCATGGGCGGGCGGGAAGTGGGCGGCTTGGCGAACCAATTGGCCGCGCACCTCGACCTCGACAACCCAGCCCACCGCGCCCTGGTCGGGGAATTCTGGAACGCGCCCCGCATGGCGGAACGACCCGGCCTGAAAGCGGTGGACCTGTTCCAAGCCATCGGCGCGGGCAAGGTCAAGGCGGTGTGGATCATGGCGACCAACCCGGCGGTGAGCCTGCCGGACGCCAACGCGGTGCGGGCGGCGCTGGAACAGTGCGAATTCGTGGCGGTCAGCGAGTGCGAGGCCACGACCGACCTCGCGCCCTACGCCCACGTCAGCCTACCGGCGGCGGCCTGGGGCGAGAAGGAGGGCACCGTCACCAACTCCGAGCGGCGCATTTCCCGGCAGCGGGCCTTCCTGCCACTGCCCGGCGAGGTCAAGCCGGATTGGTGGATCATTTGCGAAGTGGCGAAGCGGCTGGGTTTCCGAGAGGGCTTCGAGTTCGCCTCGCCCCACGAGATTTTCCGGGAACACGCCCGGCTGTCCGGCTTCCGCAACGAGGGCGGACGATGGTTCGACATTTCCGGCTTGGCGGATTTGGACGGGTTGGCTTACGACGGATTGAAGCCGGTGCAATGGCCGGTGAACGTGGCGCATCCCTACGGCACCGCCCGGCTTTTTGGCGAGGGTGGATTTCCGGGACCGAACCGCCGCGCCAAGCTGTTGCCTCTCTCCCACCGTGGACCGGCCAATATCCCGGATGAGGAATATCCCTTGGTGCTGAACACGGGCCGCATCCGCGACCAATGGCACACCATGACCCGCACCGGCAAGACGCCGCGCCTGACCCGCCATCTGCCGGAACCCTACGCCGAGCTTCACCCCCGCGACGCCATCCGTTTCGGCATCGAAGACGGCACCTTGGTCCGGTTGGTTTCCCGCCACGGGGAAGCCCTGGCCCGCGCCCGCGTCAGCGAGGAGCAGCGGCCCGGCTCGGTGTTCATGCCCATGCACTGGACCGCAGGCAACGCCCCCAAAGGCTGGGTGAATGCGCTGGTGAATCCGGTGGTCGATCCCATTTCCGGCGAGCCGGAATCCAAGCACACCCCGGTGCGGGTGGAAGCTTACCGACCGGCTTGGCATGGCTTCCTCTTGGCGCGGGAACCTGTCGCGGTGGACGCCGCCGATTACCGGGTCAGCGTGCGGGGCGAGGGTTATTGGTTGTATGAACTGGCCGGGGAATCCGCGCCGGAGAATTGGGGCGGCTGGGCACGGGATGTGCTTCAGGATGGGGAGGCGGCGGGCGAGTGGCTGGAATTCGCCGACCCGCACGCGGGACGCTACCGTTGCGCGGTGCTGCGCGAAGGCCGGTTAAACGCCTGCCTGTTCGCCAGCGCCGGGCCGGAGTTGCCGCCCCGCGATTGGCTGGGCGGTTTATTCGCCCATGAGAGCCTGCCGGACGCAGCGCGGACCAGCCTGTTGGTCGGACGTCCCGCCTCGCCCATGGAGGACAAGGGGCGCATCGTGTGTTCCTGCTACGGCGTCGGTGTTCGGACCTTGGTGAGCGCCATCCGGCAGCGCAATCTCACCACGCCGGAAGAGATTGGCCGCGCCCTTCATGCGGGCACCAAGTGCGGCTCCTGCGTGCCGGAGTTGAAGGGCTTGTTGCGGCAGATTTATGGCGAATAGATTCCTATGGAAACCTGGAGTCCGAACTTTAGTTTGGACAAGCGCCTGGTGGCTTACGCCCGTGTCCAAACTAAAGTTCGGACTCCAAACCCGTTTTAATAGCGGTGTTCATTCGGATTCGATACGTGCCACACCTGTAGGGGCGAATTAATTCGCCCCTACCTCGCGACCCGTCGTATCGAACCCGGTTGTAAGTCGCGATAACTCAATGGCAGTGACGCGGCGCGTGGGAACCAGCACAATAAAGATTTACGCATGAATATCACCACCGACAACGGCCCGGAAAAAAACCGCCTAACCCTCGGCTTCATCCCCCTGACCGACTGCGCCCCGCTGGCCGTCGCCCTGGAAAAAGGCTTGTTCCGCCAGCACGGCCTGGACGTGACCCTATCCCGCCAGGTGTCCTGGGCCAGCATCCGCGACAAGGTGGCGGCGGGCGTGCTGGACGGCGCCCACATGCTGGCGGCCATGCCAATCGCCACCAGTTTGGGGCTCGGCGAAGTGGGCACACCCTTAATCACCGCCCTGTCCCTGGACCTGAACGGCAACGCCATCACCGTCTCCAACGGGCTTTACCAGCGGATGCGGGAGGTTGACCCCGCCGCCATGGCGAACCGTTCCCACACGGCGCGGGCCTTGGCAAAACTCATCTCTGCGGATTCAGCCCCGCTTAATTTCGCCATGGTGTTTCCGTTCTCCACCCACAACTACTTGCTGCGCTACTGGCTGGCGGCGGCGGGCATCGACCCGGATCGCGACCTGCGCCTGCAAGTGGTGCCGCCGCCCTATATGGTGGATGCGTTGCGTTCCGGGGACATCGACGGCTACTGCGTCGGCGAGCCGTGGAACGGCCAGGCCATCGCCGAGGGCGTGGGCCGGGGTCTCGTCACCGATTACGAAATCTGGAACAACCACCCGGAGAAGGTGTTCGGCGTGACCCTGGATTGGGCGGAGCGCCATCCCAACACCCACAAGGCGGTGCTGATGGCCCTGATCGAGGCCGCCCAGTGGATCGACCAGCCGGACAACCGCCCCGAAGTGGTGGAGATTCTGGCCCGCGAGGACTACGTGAACGCCGCCCCGGGCGTGGTGAGCCTGTCCATGGGCGGCTCGTTCCGATTTGGGGTTGACGAGGAACCCGTGGCGATGCCGGATTTCAACGTGTTCCACCGCTACGCCGCGAATTTTCCCTGGCATTCCCACGCCGTGTGGTTCATCACCCAGATGTACCGCTGGGGGCAACTCCGCGAGGCGGTGAACATCCGCAAGCTGGCGGAGCAGGTCTACCGGCCCGATTTGTACCGGGAGGCGGCGCGGGAATTGGGCCTGCCGCTCCCGACGCGGGGCTACAAGATTGAAGGACTCCACGACCACGTCCAACACCTGAGCGAAGCCACCGCGCCACTCTCGCTGGGACCGGATTGCTTCTGCGATGGCCGGGTGTTCGATCCGGCGGACCCGGTGGGGTATCTGGCCGGTTTCGACATCCACACGCTCAAGCTGTCCCTGGACGAGCTGGCCGGGGTGAACCCATGAGCGGCCTCAAGATCATGCTCGTCGATCAGAATCCGGGCCGCAGCGCCATCCTGGAACAAGCCCTGTCCGACGCCGGGCACCGGGTGGTGGCGCGGGTCGAGGCGGGCCGGAGTCTGCTGCGGGAGGTGCAGGACCATCAGCCGGACATCGTCGTCATCGACATGGAATCGCCGGGCCGCGACACCTTGGAGCAGATGCGCGAGATTGGCCGCGACCAGCCCAAGCCCATCATCCTGTTCTCCAACAAGCGCGACGGCGACTACATCCGCCAGGCGGTGCAGGCCGGGGTGAGCGCCTACGTGGTGGATGGCCTGAGCCGGGAGCGGATCATGCCCATCGTGGAAGTCGCGATGGCCCGCTTCCGGGAGTTCGAGGCGCTGCGGCAGGAATTGCAGGACACCAAGAATCAGTTGGCCGACCGCAAGGTGATCGACAAGGCCA
>NZ_JBTEKS010000005.1:0-38852 GCF_054333355.1 Methylomagnum sp.
TCGATCAGGCGGCGCGAGGATGAACGGCGGCGAAAACAGCCTTCGGTTTCGGAGAGGGAATCATGTTACCATGAACACCATGAGTAGCATTTTTCATTCAACCGATCGCCTCCCTCGCTATAGTCAAGTCTCGGCTGGGAAGGCCGACGGTGCCACCTATACACCGCCCAACTTGGCGGTCTTCGTGGCCGAGCGGATCGTCGAAAACACCACGCTGCCGGAATCCGGCCCTATTCATTTGCTTGATCCATCGGTGGGCGATGGCTCCTTGCTACTGGCTTTAATCGCCCGCCTACCGGAATCCATCCAGCCCCGGCTCATTGTCACAGGCTTCGATATTGACCCTGACGCCGTGACCACCGCCACCCGCCGGCTCCGCGAGGCATTTCCCCGAGTGGCCCACCGGATTGAGCGGCGTGATTTCCTGGATTTCATACTGGCCGGAACCGGACTATTCGCGGAACAGACTGAACTGTTCAATCTGGTCATCGCCAACCCGCCCTACGTCCGCACCCAAGTCATGGGCACCACGCAGTCCCGCGCTTTGGCTCAACGGTTCGGCCTGTCGGGGCGGGTTGATCTGTATTTCCCGTTTCTCCTGGGGATTGCACAGGTGCTTGCCGAGACTGGCACCGCCGGAATCATCGTGTCGAACCGATTCATGACCACCAAGGCCGGACAGGCCGTGCGCCGTGCGCTGTTGGAACGCTTCGACCTGCGGCACGTCTGGGATTTGGGCGACACCAAGTTATTCGCCGCCGCCGTATTGCCAGCGGTCTTGCTGGGCACTAAGCCGCACAGCCAAAGCCGCCGAAATAGGCCGGTCACAGCTTTTTCGAGTCTCTACGAGGAGCGCGATGCGGCACCGGAAACCTGGGCGGCTGAACCCTTGGCGATACTCTCCCAAGCGTCCGGCAGCGTGGTGGGTTTGGCCGATGGTCGCCGGTTCCGGGTGAAACATGGCGTGCTGGATCATGGCGACACCCCGGAAGGCGTATGGCGAATCGCCACCGACAGCGCCGATGCGTGGCTGGATACCGTCACGGCGCACACTTGGGCGACTTTTTCGCGGATAGGAAAAATCCGGGTCGGCGTGAAAAGCACCGCCGACAAGGTATTCATTCATAGCGATTGGAACGCCGCGTCGGGCGGGCGACCACCGGAACTGCTACAACCGCTGACCACCCGGCACTGTGCCCGGCGCTTCAAGCCGGTTCAGCCGAAACAAGCCAAACAAATCCTCTATCCCTACGACATGACCATCGCGGGGCGAATACCCGTTGATTTGGATCGGTACCCCAATTCGGCCCGCTATTTAGAAACCCACCGTTCGCGCCTAGAATCCCGCACCTACCTCATCGAAGCGGGGCGACGGTGGTACGAAATCTGGGTTCCTCACGATCCGGCGGGTTGGCGGGAACCCAAACTGGTGTTTCTGGACATCGCCGAACGGCCCATCTTTTGGATCGATCAAGCGGGTGCCATCGTTAATGGCGAATGTTACTGGCTGCGTTGCGAAGTCGATGCCGACCCGGATTGGCTGTGGTTGGCGCTCGCGGTGGCGAATTCCAGCTTCATTGAGTCGTTCTACGACCATCGTTTCAACAATAAACTCTATGCGGGGCGGCGGCGCTTCATCACTCAATACGTTGAGCAGTTCCCCCTGCCGGACCCGGCCAAAGCGGATTCACGGGCGATTATCCAAACGGCCAAACGGATTTTTGAGCTGACTCCCTCGCCCGAAGCCGAGCGACTTGCCGGGGAATTGGATTGGATGATTTGGCGGGTCTTTGGGCTGGAAGATTCGCGGCGTGGATGAAAAACCGACTCGGTTTTGAAAGCCGAGTCGGTTTACGCCTTCTAGCGGTCGAAAAAGTCTTTGGGCAGGGGAATCTGTAATTTCCCGTTTTGCACCTTGCCCTCAAAGCGTCTGAACCGGGTGAAGAAATCGGACCCTGTTGCCACGGCCAGTTTGTTCAAGGTGACGATGCTGCCGTCAGTGCGGGCCTGAAACACCGCATAGCGGGTATCGCAATGGCGCGGCGGCGTGAGGCCGATGTGGGGGATGTCGAGGAGTTCCAAGCTGTCCGGCGAAACCAGCCCAAGGTCGATGGTAGGCGAGGTTTGCAGCTTCACTTCCAGCAATTGGTGGCGGATATCCGGGAATCGCCCGTTGTCGCCATAGCCGCCATAACCCAGTGCTTCGCACACCAAGCCGTGCAAGGCTGCGCCGCGATTGCGCTCTTGATCCTTGCCCGGATCGGGGAATGACAGGCCAATCAGGGGCGTCAGCCGTTGGTAAAGCTCCGCGACGGGGAGCAAACCGCCCGAAGCCGGGTTATCGGTGGGGCTGGTGTTAGCGTCGAATGTCAAGCCAGCGCTCACATGCGGGACGATAGCGGGCGTATCGACGGGGGAAATCAACTCTCGGTCAGCGGTGCCGGAATCGAGTCGGGCCTGATACTTCGTGGTGATCTTCCCGGTCGTGTCGAGCAATGCCAATTCTTGGCCGTTGATGACCTTGACCTTGCAAACCTTGTGTTGGTCGGAAACCCGGATCAGGGCGTAGCGGCGGGTGGGCGATAGCTGCTCGTTCCAAACCTGTAGGTTTCGTGATTTCTGGGCGTAGATGTCGAGTTCTTGCCCAGGAAAGCGCGGCTTGATCTTTTTGAAGCAGACCGGCACGGGATAGCCCAAAGCCCGGCACACCGACGTTTTCACCACCTTCGACCGGGTGCGGAGCGGTAGCCCGCCCAAATCGAGTCCGAACAATTCCCGATTCAATAACTCTTCAAGTTGCGGCGTCGGAATCCAAAGTTCGTCGCCCACGGCTATCGGCGCGTAAATGTCCTTGCCGGATTGCTCAATCGCCGTCTTGTAATTCTGTGCCGTCTGGGTCTGGTCGCTCATGTTCCGTTGGGTTGGTCAGCAGTTCCGGGACGCTGACCCCGAGCGTATCCGCTAGAACCTCCAAGGTGCTGAGCGTGACGTTCCGCTCCATCCGCTCCACGGACCCGATATACGTGCGGTGCAGACCGCACAGGTCGGCCAGTTGCTCCTGGGAAAGCGCTTTCAGCTTACGGAAAGCGCGGATGTTACTGGCGAGGATGAGCTTGAGCGACGGGCTGGGCGTTCGGGGCATGGCCGGACTGGATTGATGAAAATTGTATTGTTCCCGGCTGACGACTATGAGGCGACAGACTCTGGGTAGCATCACCGACCAACACACCCAGAAAGCTTGTGGACTTCCCATCGCTCCCACGGAGACCGTAAGAACGATGGGCATCCTCTAAAACCGCCACCCCACCCGAAAATACCCCCACGCCTCCGGCAATTCCAAACTCAACTCATTCACCCCCGGCACCAGCGGATACACGTTGCCGGTCGGTCGAAACGGACCCATCGGCGACACCGCCCCATCCAATCCCAACACGCCCGGCGTCGGCGCGAACAGCTTGAGCTTCATTCGCCGCCCGTCCCGCGCCAGGATTCGCGGCGCGAAAGGCTTGGCCAGCGGCTCCCCGATGAACACGCCCTCCCCCGGCGCCGCCACGCTCTTCCAATAGGCTTCCAACACCGTGTTGCCGGTGGCGTAATGCAGCATCAACACGGCGGGAAAGGGAAACTTCGCCAGATGGTTGCACGGCTCCACCACCGCCCCATAACTGGCCGTCGCCCCCGCGTCCAGCCAGCGCAGGCTGCTCATCTGCCCATCGCCGGTCAGCACGCCGCCCGCCGAAGTGAGATGGTCCGCCACCGCGCCCGGCAAGAACTTCAGAGTGTCCAGATGGGCCACTCGGGTCAGGCCGGTGAAATAAAACAGCACGTCGCGCCGGTCACGGATGTCGTCCTGTGCCAGCACCTCCAAGCGGAACGCCCGCCCAAGTTGGCGGTGGGTCTCCTCGAAGGCCACCGACCGCACCGACCGGTTCGCGTCCGAAGTCCTCAACAAATAGCCCGTGCCCGTGGGAAACGTGGAATCCGACGCCACGCCCCGGTCGATAAGCGCCTTGACCGACTCGAAATCGCGGCCCGCCAGCAGCATCGCCGGTCTGATTTTGTGCTGGATATAAGGCGCGCCGCCCTGCGCGTCGAAATAGCCGCTGGGCTTGGTCATGGCGCATTGCTTGGCGGAGCAATAGGCGGGATCGAACCCCAAGGCGAAGGCCGTGGTGATGGATAGGCAATCGACCCGGAACGGCGCGGTCCAGGCCAGGGCGTAGCCTTGAATGGCCGGGCCGGTGTGGCTGTCCACCGCCTGTTTGATGCGCTCGAACGCCTCGCGGGGCAAGTTATCGCCCGGCGGCAAGCGCACCCGGATGATGTTCTGGTCGGGAATGCCGCGCTGCGTCTGGTAATACGCCGCGACCCGCACGCTGAGCGGGTCGGACTCGTTGACGACCAAGGCCAGTTCGCGGCTTTCGAGGGCGGTTTTGGGAAGCTCGACGGGGGGCGGCTCGTCGGCCAGGGCGGGATGCCGGAGCAGGATGCCGACGAGCAGCGCAAAAGCCGCGATGATTCCAGTGGCGTTCAAACCCGGATATGGGCGATGCGGGGCGGGGATAAAACCAAGGATTGTCATAGGTAAAGACGGGAATATCGTGAGAGTGGCCTTCAGGCCACGACTAGGCGCGTAATCGTCGCGGTCTAAAGACCGCTCCCACCTTACAGGTCAGGCGGGTTCGGCAGGCTCAGGAAATTTTCCGCCAACCACAGCGCGGCGGGGGCGGCCTCCAGCGGGCGGCTGAACAAAAAGCCCTGGGCGATGTGGCAGTTGCGGCGGCGCAGGAACTCCAATTGCGCCGGGGTCTCCACGCCCTCCGCCACGGCCTCCAAGTCCAGGGCCAAGGCCAGGCTGACCACGGCGGCGGCGATGGCCGCGTCGTTGGGGTCGCGGTCGATGTCGCCGACGAAGCCCCGGTCGATCTTCAAGCGGTCGAGGGGATAGTTCTTGAGGTGGCTCAGGGAGGAATAGCCGGTGCCGAAGTCGTCTAGGTCTCGATGTGCGTCGCCAGACGCATCAATTTGTCGAAATTGGCGGGCTTGACGAGGTAAGAATTCGCGCCCAGCAAGTAAGCGGCGCGAATATCCCGGCCCTCCTCCGAAGAGGTTAGCACCACCACCGGAATGCCGCGCAGGGTGGGTTGTTCCTTGATCTGCCGCAACACGTCCAGCCCGTCGATCTTGGGCAGTTTCAGGTCCAGCAGGATCACCAGCGTCGACGGCTCGCCCGCCGCCCAGGCCGCGACCCGCCGCAAGGCTTCCTCGCCGTCCCGCGCCACCTCCACCGGGGTCCAATGGCGCGGCGTGCCCATGTGTTCGTGGCACAGCACGCCGACGGTTCTGCCGGAACGGACGATGAGGGTGTCCAGCATCGCCCCGATGTTCAGGGGGATCAGGTAGGTTTCCGCCAGCTCGGCGGTACGCGGGTCGCGATCCAGCGGAACTCCAAGGTTCCCGGTGTGGGTTCGGACATGAACGCCCCTGGCGTGTTGTTGTTCTTGCGCGGGACCGGCGGGGTGCCGACCCTGCGGGGCTGTGGGAGCGGGCTTCAGCCCACGATTTGGCAAAGCTGTCGCGGGCTGAGGCCCGCTCCCACCAGCTACATCGTGTGGGTCGGGCGCTGGGATTCCTGCATCCCGGCCAATTGGTTCTCGATGCGGGCGCGGGTGGCACCCTTGTCTTCCTCGCTGAACTGCACGCCGATACCGTGGGAACGATAGCCCTCGGCACCCTTCGGCGTGATCCAGATGATCTTGCCCGCGATGGGGATGCGCTCCGGCTCGTCCATCAAATTCAGCAGCATGAACACCTCGTCCCCCAGCCTGTAGTTGCGGTTGGTGGGGATGAACAAGCCGCCGTTCTTGACGAACGGCA
The DNA here is from genome assembly GCF_054333355.1 of Methylomagnum sp. Taxonomy (NCBI): domain Bacteria; kingdom Pseudomonadati; phylum Pseudomonadota; class Gammaproteobacteria; order Methylococcales; family Methylococcaceae; genus Methylomagnum; species Methylomagnum sp. The sequence continues at coordinate 5,878 of NZ_JBTEKS010000005.1, forward strand.
TGAAGGCCGCGTACAGCACGCTCTTGTCGCGGATGGTGAGGGACAGGATGCCCTGCCGGGATTGATCGGCGTCGCTCATGTAAAGCTCCGACTGAATTTGTGAGATTGACCCAGTTCCGACCAGCGGATCAGCAAGTCTTCCAGCAGCAATTGCCGGTTGATTTGCCCGCCCAGCGCCCGCTTCGATTGCAGCAGCAGCTTCCACAGGTCGAACAGATTATCCAAGTGTATCCGCCCGGCCATGCTCCGCAAGTCCTCGCGGAAATCGGCGTTGCGCGGCTCGATGCCCGCCGGGGCGCTGCCCAGCCGGATCAAGTCCGCTGTCCAGGCGATCATCCAGTCGATGAATTCCTCATGGGCCAGCCCTTGCCAGCGCTCGGCGACGGCCACCGGCTCGGCTTTCCCCGCCAACAGCGCGGCGCATTCGGCGAACACCGCCCGCCGCCGCTCGGCCGCATCGGTCCCGGCCAGGGCCAAGGCTTTCAACGGGGAGTCGCCCGCCGCTGCCAACAATACCTCCGCCGGGCAACCGGGACTCGCCGATTCCAGCCAGCGGCGGGCCGTGTCCCGATCCGGCGCGGCCACCGGCAAGCGCTGGCAGCGGCTCAGGATGGTGGCGGGCAGCGCGGAAGGCGCTTCGGTCAGCAGCAGAATCGCCGTGTTGTCGGCGGGTTCTTCCAGGGTTTTCAGCAGCGCGTTGGCGGCGCTGATGTTCATCAGGTGGGCCGGGGCGATCACCACGGCGCGGAATCCGCCGTATTGGGATTTAAGCGCGAGGCTGGCAATCAACTGGCGCACGGCGTCCACGCCGATGCCCTTGCCGGGCTCGGCGGGCTGCACCTTGATGAAGTCGGGATGGGTGCCCGCCAGAAACAAGCGGCAACCGGGGCACTGGCCGCAGGCGAATTCGCCGGGATGAGCGCACAGCAGCTTTTGGGCGAACAACTCCGCCAGCCGCATTTTGCCGAGTCCGGCGGGGCCATGAATCAGCAAGGCCTGGGGCACCCGGCCAGCGGCGAGGCGGGCGTTGAAAGCCTGCCAGGGCGTGGCGAGCCAGGGATGGAGGGACGCGGCGGAATCCACGGCCATCATCCGGCCAACAGGGCGTCTAGGTGCTGGGCAATGCCGGCCTGGACTTCGGCAAGGGGCCGGGCGGCGTCGATCCGCTTAATGCGCTCAGGGTGATGCTCGGCCCGTTCTAAATAGGCTTGCCGTATGCGCGAGAAAAACGCGAGGTCTTCCGCCTCGAAGCGGTCGGCGGGTCCGCGCCGCTTGGCCCGAGCCATGCCGATTTCCACCGGGGCGTCGAGCAGCAGGGTCAAATCCGGCTGCAAGTCCGCTTGAACCCAGCGCTCCAAAAAATCAATGGCGGCGAAATCCAGCCCGCGCCCGCCGCCCTGATAGGCAAAGCTGGCGTCGGTGAAGCGGTCGCAAAGCACCCACGTTCCCGCCGCCAGCGCGGGCCGGATGACTTGCTTGATGTGCTGGGCGCGGGCGGCGAACACCAGTAGCAATTCCGCTTCCGGCTCGATGGCGTCGAAGCCCAGCAGCAGGCCGCGCACCGATTCGGCCAAGGGCGTGCCGCCAGGTTCGCGGGTGCGGAGATAGGGGATGTTCCGCTGGGTCAGATAGTTTTCGACGAATTCGAGGTTGGTGGTCTTGCCCACGCCTTCGCCGCCGTCGAGGGTGATGAATTTGGCTTGGGTCATGAGGAACTTTTAGCCTTGGGCAAATATTCGCCCTGCCCGACTATCACTTTGGGTATTTCAGCATATCGGATGGAAAACCCATATTCTTCTGCGATACGCTGCGCCTCTTGGTGGCTTTTCTCTAAATATTTATGAATTGAGGGGCTTTCTTCTGCTAGTTTGGCTTGCACCCTGTTCTTTTCTCGCAGGATATCGCAGCAATTCATAAGGCATCCTCCTCTTTAAATAGCTCAAGTGGAGTGACAATCTCAGGCGTTGATAAACCAAGCCTGCCATTAATCACTCGAATATGCCGTTTTTTGTTGGCATTCGCCAGATGGTTGCAGTTCCAGGCAAGAAGATATTGAATATCAAAGTAGCTTGCATAAGCGAGGTGAAGCGCATCTCCCACCAAAGATTTTGGCATCACATAATTAGCAATATAAAACTCAACGATCTGCTCGATATCGGAAACCGGCGGCAGCATGGGAAGTGTTGATATTAATGAGATGATCTTATTTTTATTTGGATAATCCCCGTTCTTCAACTCTTGAAGAATTGCTTCGGATACGTACAAATCATAAAAACCTGCCATTTCCACCCACCACTTCCTAGTGATCTCGGTAAAGGTTTTCAGCGATTCCCTTTCATCAAAGTAATAGCTGGGAATAGTGGAGTCGAGATAAACTTTTTCTTTCATTGCAATGCTTTCTAAAATCCGTCAATCAATGTTTTTGATATTGATCCACCGCCCGCTGATGCTCGTCCAAGGTCGCGGAGAACACATGGCTACCATTGCCCCGCGAGACGAAATAGAGGCTGTTCCCACTGTCTGGATGCAGGGCGGCGCGGATGGCGGGGAGGCCCGGCAGCGCGATGGGCGTGGGCGGCAGACCGGCGCGGGTGTAGGTATTGTAGGGCGTGTCGCGGCGCAAATCGTCCTTGGTGATGTTGCCCGCGTAGGCCGCGCCCATGCCATAGATGACCGTCGGGTCGGTTTGCAGCCGCATCCCCTTGAGCAGACGCCGCACGAACACCCCCGCCACGGCGGGCCGTTCCTCGGGCCGGGCGGTCTCCTTCTCGACGATGGACGCCAAGGTCAGCGCCTCGTCGGGCGAGCGCAGCGGCAAGGGTTCGGCGCGGTTCCGCCATTCTTGGTCCAGCACCGTCCGCATCTTGCCGTAGGCCCGTTTCAACACGTCCAGATCGGTCGTGCCCTTGATCACGAAATAGGTGTCGGGGAAGAAACGCCCTTCCGGTGGAAGGCCGGGCGTGCCTAGTTTGATCATGATCTGGTCCGCAGGCTGGCCCGCGACTTCCGCCACCAGCGCCGGATGACGGGCCAGGGCGGCCAGCGTTTCGGCGAAATTCCAGCCTTCCACGATGGTGACGGCATGCTGGCGGACCCGCCCGGCGATGAATTTATCCAGCAAGCCGCGCAGGCTGATGCCGGGAGAAATTTCGTACTCGCCGTATTTCAAGCGGCCCTTGGCGCCTTCGGCCATCACCAGCGCCTCGAACCGCAACGCCTCCACCACGCCCTGAGCTTCCAGCCGCTTGGCGATGGACGGCAATCCCTCGCCCTTGCCGATTTCGAAATAGGCGGTTTGCGCGAGGTCCAAGGGCCGGTCGGCGGAAGCCTGGTATGCCATCCACCACCCACCCGCGACGATCCCGATCACCAGGATCAGGACGGCAATCAGCCCGTAAACGCGGCGGCGCTGCCCGCTTGAATCTGGCTTTGAATCCGGCTCATCAGCCATCGACTTATCTCCGTTGTCACCGGCCCGACCGGAAAATCCCGGTCTTCGATCCGGCGGATGGGCCACACCCCAATCACGCTATTGGTCAGGAACAATTCGTCCGCACCGAAAAGCTCGGCGGGCACGAGACGCGTTTCCTCGACGGCCAAACCGAGTTCAGCGGCGGCGTCCAGCACCACAGCCCGCATGACGCCCGCCACGCCGCATAAATCCAGCTTCGGCGTGACGAGTTTACCCCGGTGCGCCAGAAACAGGTTGGTCATGGTGCCCTCGGTGACATGGCCTTCCGCGTCCAGCATCAGCCCTTCGCGGATGTCGCCCAGCGGCCATTCGGCGCGGGCGAGGATTTGCTCCAAGCGGTTCATGTGCTTGATGCCTGCCAGCGCCGGGTTGATGCCAAGGCGGGTTTGGCAAAAGCGAACCTCAACGCCCTTTTCCGCCAAGTCGGCGGGATATTCGGGCAACGGGTGAAGACCCAGGACCCGCGTCGGCGAAGGCTGGTCGGGCGGACGATAGCCGCGCCCGCCGCCGCCTCGGGTGATTTGGATTTTCAGCACGCCGTCGGGCTTGGCCGCGCAAAGGCGTCCAGCCTCTTGCGCCAAAAGATCGCGACCGGGAAATGGAATGATGAGCCGTCCGCAGTCGCGCTCCAAGCGGGCCAAATGTGGCGGGAGAAACACGGGGACTCCGTGTCGGACGGGCAAGGTGGTGAATACCCCGTCGCCGTATTGGAAGCCCCGGTCGGAAATCTCGATGCTGGACGCCGAGGCTCCGTTCACCAGCAAAATCGGGTTCACGTAGTCCTCCGGTCGAGTGGCGCGGGATGAAATAGGGGGATGATGGGCCGACGGGGAACCGGCCCGTAGGTCGGGCTTAAGCCCGCCCCACGAGACCGGGGCGATCTAAGCGAATTTTTTGAAGATGACGGTGCCGTTGGTGCCGCCGAACCCGAAGGAGTTGGACATAACGTATTCCAATTTCAGTTCGCGGGCGGTGTGGGGCACGAAATCCAGGTCGCAGGCGGGATCGGGATTGTCGAGGTTGATGGTCGGCGGAATCACCTGATCCCGCAACGCCAGCGCGGAGAACAGCGCCTCAATGCCACCCGCCGCGCCCAGCATGTGACCAGTCATGGACTTGGTGGAGCTGACCGGCACCTTATAGGCGTAATCGCCGAACACCGCTTTCACCGCGTGGGTTTCGGCCAAGTCGCCCGCCGGGGTGGAAGTGCCATGGGCGTTGATGTAGCTGATGTCCTCGGGATTGAGCTTGGCGTCCCGCAGCGCGTTACGCATACAACGGGCGGCGCCTTCGCCGTTCTCCGGCGGCTGGGTCATGTGATAGGCGTCGGCGCTCATGCCGTAACCCACCAGTTCGGCGTAAATCCTGGCACCGCGCTTGAGGGCATGTTCCAGTTCTTCCAGCACCAGCACGCCCGCGCCGTCGCTCAGCACGAAGCCATCCCGGTCCTTGTCCCACGGACGGCTGGCCCGCACGGGGTCATCGTTGCGGCGGGACAAGGCCCGCGCTGACGCGAAGCCACCCAGCGAGGTGGGCGAAGTCGCCATTTCCGCGCCACCCGCCACCATCACGTCGGCGTCGCCGTACTGGATGAGCCGGGCCGCATCGCCGATATTGTGGGTGCCCGTGGTGCAGGCGGTGACGATGGCGAAGTTCGGACCCTTCAAGCCATACTTGATGGAGAGATTGCCCGAAATCATGTTGATGATGTTGCTGGGCACGAAGAACGGGGAAATCTTGCGGGGGCCGCCCTTCACGAACATGGCGTGGCCATGCTCAATGCCAGTGATGCCGCCTATCCCCGCGCCGATGGCAACGCCGATGCGCTCGGCGTTCTCCTCGGTCACGGCGATCCCTGAATCTTCAAATGCCTGACAGCCGGCGGCGATACCATAATGGATGAACACATCCATTTTCTTGGCTTCCTTTTCGCTGATGTACCGGGCGATATTGAAATTGCGGACGCTGCCGCCGATGCGGGAGGAGAACTCGGACACGTCGAACGCCTCAATGTGTCCGATGCCGCTTCTGCCATTCAGAACATTATCCCAGGATTCGTTCACCGACAGGCCGACGGGGGAAACCACGCCAAGCCCGGTGACAACCACACGTCGCTTACTCAAGGTCGTTCCTTAAGTTGGGTTGGATTAAACGAGAAAACGCCCCGACAGGCCCAAGCCCTCGGGGCGAACAAAACTTAACCGACCGGCCTTAGATATGGCTTTCGATGTAATCAATCGCCTGCTGAACGGTGGTGATCTTCTCGGCGTCTTCGTCCGGGATTTCACACTCGAACTCTTCTTCCAAAGCCATGACCAGTTCGACCGTGTCCAGGGAATCGGCGCCGAGGTCGTCGACGAAAGAAGCTTCAAAGGAGACTTCTTCTTTCACGCCCAACTGCTCAGTCACGATTTTCTTAACACGCTCTGCTACGTCGCTCATTGTTTTTCCTCAGGAGTTTCTGTGGTTTTATCAGGTGAACAAATTTTAATTTGAAACCCGATGATTACAAGACTTTTCTCGCCAGACTCAGCCCGCTTGACGCACTCGGCTCGGAGCAATCACTTACCCAAGCCGCGTGGATCGAAAAGCGATCCGGCGCTAAAGCGGCATTATGCCATATACATTCCGCCGTTTACGTGCAGGGTTTCCCCGGTCACGTAGGCCGCGTCGTCGGAACACAGGAACGCCACGGCCCCAGCGATTTCCTCGGCGGACCCGAGCCGCGCCAAGGGAATATTGTCCAGCAGCGCCTTGCGGTGTTCTTCCGGCAGGGCGCGGGTCATGTCGGTGTCGATGAAGCCCGGCGCGACGCTGTTGACGGTGATGTTGCGCGAACCCACTTCCTTCGCCAGCGACTTGGTGAAGCCGATAATGCCGGCCTTGGCGGCGGCGTAATTGGCCTGCCCGGCGTTGCCGGTCGCGCCCACCACCGACGTGATGTTGACGATGCGTCCGGCGCGGGCCTTCATCATGCCCCGCAGGCACGCCTTGCTCAGATGGAAGATCGACGACAGGTTGGTGCGGATGATATCGTCCCACTCATCGTCCTTCATCCGCAGCAAGAGATTGTCGCGGGTGATGCCGGCGTTGTTCACCAGAATGGTCGGCGCGCCGAACGCCTCGCCCACGGCCTTGATGAAGCCGTCAATGGACGCGCTGTCGGCCACATTCAGCACCCGCCCGCAGCCCTTGAAACCCGCCTCGGTGAAATAGTCGGAAATCGCGGCGGCACCCGCCTCGGTGGTGGCGGTGCCGATGACGGTATGTCCGGCCTTAGCGAGGCGCAGGGCGATGGCTTTGCCGATACCCCGGCTAGCGCCCGTGACGACGGCTGTTTGTGAACTCATTGGACAAGCTCCAAAGTTTTGGCTAATGAACTGGCGTCAAAAATCGCTTCGGTCCTGACGCCCGCCACGATGCGTTTATTCAACCCGGCCAACACGCGGCCCGGCCCGCATTCGACGAAGCGGTCCACGCCCTGCTGGGACATGAACAAAATGGAATCGGCCCAGCGCACCGAGCCATACAATTGCTTTTGCAGCACGGCCCGGATGACTTCGGATGCCGGGTGCATGGCGACATCCACGTTATGCACCACGCCGATGGCGGGCGACTCCATGGCGACGGACTCGATCACCGCTTTGAATTTATCCGCCGCTTCCCGCATCAACGGGCAATGGGACGGCACGCTCACCGGCAACAGCACGGCGCGTTTGGCGCCTGCGGCCTTGGCCTGGACGATGGCGCGTTCCACGGCGGCTTTGTCGCCCGCGATGACCACCTGACCCGGCGCGTTGAAATTCGCCGCCGTGACGATTTCCGACTCGGTCGAAACATCGACGCAGACAGCCACCACCTGTTCATCGTTCAGGCCCAGCACCGCCGCCATGGCACCCACGTCCGGCGGCACCGCTTCCTGCATCAGCCGCGCCCGCTCGGACACCAGCCGCAAGCCATCCTCAAAACCCAGCGCCCCGGCGCACACCAAGGCGGTGTATTCGCCCAAGCTATGCCCGGCCATCCAACCCGGTCGCACATCGCTGTTGGCACACCAGACGCGCCACGCGGCGACGCCCGCCGCCAGCATGGCCGGTTGGGTGAACTCGGTGCTGTTGAGGCGCTCCTCGGGACCGTTCAGGACCAAGCTCCACAGGTCATAGCCCAGCACTTCGGACGCGGCGCGGAAGGTGGCTTCCACCTCCAGGTGGGATTCGGCCAGCCCGGCCAGCATTCCAACCGACTGCGAACCCTGGCCCGGAAAGACGAAGGCCAAGCCATTATCGACACGGCTCATAACGGAAAGTCTCTTTTTAATAGCGAAGTAAAGCGGAACCCCAGGCGAAGCCCGCGCCGAACGCCTCCATCAGCACGGTTTGCCCACGGCGGATGCGGTCGTCGCGGATGGCCTGATTCAGCGCCAAAGGAATGGAGGCCGCCGAGGTGTTGCCTTGGTTTTCAATCGTGACCACCACGCGCTCCATGGGCATTTTCAGCTTCTTGGCGGTGGCGTTGATGATGCGGATATTGGCTTGATGAGGCACCAGCCAGTCGATGTCCGATTGGGCAAGGCCATTCGCTTCCAGGGTCTCATCGACGATCTGGCCGAGGGTGTTGACGGCCACCTTGAACACGTCGTTGCCCTGCATTTTCAGGAAGCGGCTTTCCTCGTTGTCGCCATTGACCGGATTGGGCACGTACAGCAAATCCTGATAGTGACCGTCGGAATGGATGTGGGTACTCAGAATGCCCGGCTCGCTGGATGCGCCCAGCACCGCCGCCCCGGCGCCGTCGCCGAACAGGATGCAGGTGGAGCGATCCGACCAATCGACCAGCCGCGAGTTGATTTCGCTGCCCACCACCAAAGCGTGCTTGGCGTTGCCAGCGCGGATGTATTGATCGGCGACGCTGAGGGCGAAGATGAAGCCCGAGCAAGCCGCCTGCACATCAAACGCCGCGCAACCCCGAATGCCCAAGCGCCGCTGCAACATGCAAGCGGTGCTGGGAAACACCCGGTCGGGCGTCCCGGTGCCCAACACGATCAGGTCGATGGCGTCCGGTTCAAGTCTGGCGGCATCGAGTGCCTGACGCGCCGCGATTTCCGCCATGCTGGAAGCGGTTTCGTGCGGGTCCGCGATGCGGCGCTCCCGGATGCCGGTGCGCTCGGCGATCCACTCGTCCGAGGTTTCGACGGTTTCGGCGATTTGGGCGTTGGTGAGAATGGTTTCGGGGAGATAGCCGCCGGTTCCAAGCAGGGTGGAATACCGTGTCACGCGGACATCCTCTCGGCGAAAATGCCCGCGACGCGCTCTCCGATGCGGGCGGGAACCGCCTTTTCGACTTCCTTCATGGCGGTGTTGATGGCGTTGGCGAAGGCCACGCGGTCGGCGTTGCCATGGCTTTTGATGACGATGCCGCGCAGGCCCACGAAACTTGCGCCATTGTAGAGACGCGGGTCAAAGCGCTGCTTGAAGGCTTTCAGCACCGGCAAGGCAATCAGCCCGGCCAGCTTAGTGAAGATATTTTTCTCAAATTCGCTTTTGATGGACTTGGCGAACAACTTGGCCAAACCCTCAATGGTTTTTAGTGCCACGTTGCCGACGAAGCCATCGGTCACGACGATGTCCACGTCATCCGAGAACAGGTCATTGCCTTCGACAAAACCGATGAAATTCAGGTGGGAGTCAGCGATCAACCGGGCGGCCTGCTTGACCTGCTCGTTGCCCTTGATATCTTCCTCGCCAATATTGAGAAGTCCAATCCGGGGCTGGTCCTTATCCTCCACCGCACGCACCAATTCGTAGCCCATGACGGCAAACTGGAATAGATGCTCGGCAGTGCAATCGACGTTGGCACCAAGGTCAAGCACATGGGTGTGGCCCGTCTTGGAAGGAACCGGGGCGATGATGGCCGGGCGGTCGATGCCGGGAATGGTCTTAAGCACGAACTTGGCGATAGCCATCAAGGCACCGGTATTGCCCGCGCTAACGCAGGCGGCGGCCTCTCCATCCTTGACCAGATTGATGGCGACGCGCATGGAAGAATCCTTCTTATTGCGCAAGGCCTTGGCCGGGGACTCGTGCATTTCCACGATTTCCGTGGCGTGGCGAATGGCGATTCGCGCACCGAACCGCTCCGCCGAACCGTCCAGGTGCCGCTTGAGAGTCGGCTCGTCCCCCACCAATATCAAGTGCAGGTCGGGATTCTTCCCGAGGCTGTCCAAGGCGGCCGGAATGATGACTCCCGGACCATGATCGCCACCCATGGCATCGAGCGCGATCTTAAGCTTTTGCGTCATAAGGTGCTTCGCTTCAATCTGGCGTCACGGCCCCGTTGCGATGGGCCGTTCGAGCCGGATGTCCGATTATTCGTCGCTGGCGTCGTCCTGCTTGGTGGCGATGACCTTACGACCGCGATAATAACCGTCGGCGCTGATATGGTGACGGCGATGGGTTTCGCCGGTGGTCGGCTCCACGGACAGCGCGGTGGCGGTTAAGGCGTCGTGGGAACGGCGCATGTCGCGCTTGGAGCGCGTTTTACGATTTTGCTGAACAGCCATGGGGTAACTCCTAAGATTGGTTTTTTTTCAACTGCGCCAAGACGGCAAAAGGGTGTTCGACACCGCCCGAAGCTTTGTCCGGCTTCGACAACTTGCAATCCGAATGCTGGGGTACCGATGGCATGGCGAGCAATAATTCATCTTGGACGATATCGGCCAAGGCGATCACGGCACCGGGGTCCACCATCAGCGGTTCAAAATCTTCGGGCAGGAGGTTGGCTTGGTCGATGGACGTAACCACACCCAAGCGGACTTCGCTGCTGACCGGCCAATCCATGGGCTCAAGGCAACACTGGCATTGCAACACCAGCGTGGCCTCCACCCGGCCCGTCACGGCGGCCACCCGGCCTTCCCGCATGAATTCCAGATCGACTCGCACTCCGTCTTCCCGATTCAGGAGCGCGTCGTGCAGCCTATCCAGCCCGCCCAAGGGCACTATCCCTTTGATCCGCCGCTTTTTTTCAACGAACTCCAAAGGATCGAACAATTCCGGCAATCGGTCGAACATAATCGTACAATGATAAAGGTAAGGTTTGTGGCTGTCAAAAAGGCGAGTTTATCCAAATGTCAGATTCTTCTCCCGACCCCATCGCGAAACCCCGCCTGATACTGGCTTCCACCTCATCCTACCGCCGGGCGCTGCTCGAAAAGCTCGGACTCCCCTTCGACACCGCCGCGCCGGAGGTGGCCGAAACGCCCCAAGCCGGCGAAGCCCCTGCAGACCTTGCCCTGCGCCTTGCGACTGAAAAAGCCCTGGCCGTGGCGCACCGCCATCCCGGCAGCCTAATCATCGGCTCCGACCAAGTGGCCGATTTGGACGGCGAACCGCTGGGCAAACCCATCACCCGCGACAACACCATCCGCCAGTTAAAGAACGCCTCGGGCCGCTCGGTGCGTTTCTACACCGCCTTGTGCGTCGCGAATGCGGCGACCGGGGAAACACGGACGGATATAGACGTTTGCACGGTGATCTTCCGCGCTTTGACCGATGAGCAAATCGAGCGTTACGTGGACCGAGACCGGCCTTTCGATTGCGCGGGCGGATTCAAAGCGGAGGGCTTGGGGATTGTGTTGTTCGAGCGGATCGAGGGCGAAGACCCCAATGCGCTCATCGGCTTGCCGCTGATTCGGCTGGTCAGGCTGTTGGAAGGGTTCGGGGTCGGAGTGATTTGAAATTTCGTTTAGGCGTTGCCACAAGCCGATTTTTTATCCCCTCACCCCAGCCCTCTCCCAGAAGGAGCGGGGGCAAGATGTTCGGTTTTCGGTGGGGTCAATATTGGCGGTTGTAGTTCGCCAACACTTTGGACACGTAATTCTGGGTCTCGGAGAAGGGCGGTATTTTGTTGCCGTACTTGATGACGTTGTTCTCGCCGGCATTGTAGGCGGCGACTGCGAGGCTCACATTGGAGCCAAACATGCCCATCAAATCGCTGAGATAACGCGCCCCGCCCAGAATGTTCTCTTCTGGATTGTACGGGTCCACGCCATACCGGGCGGCGGTGCCCGGCATGAGTTGCATCAAACCGACCGCGCCCTTGTGCGAGACCGCGCCCGGATTGTAGCCCGACTCGGCCTGTATGACCGCGTGCAGCAGGCCCGGATCAAGCCCGTGCTGGTTCGCCGCGTCCTCGATCACGCCCGCGTATTGCTGGCGGTTGCGCTCACGCACGAGGCTTTTTGGGCTGCGGGGGCGGAGGCTTAAGGCCGAGTGCCTGCCCCCGCCGAAGTAAACCTTCACCGGCGCGGAAAAGGCGGCGGGCGATCTGACCAGCAGGCGATAGCCGGAATGCTCGGGGTTGTCCGTGTAAGTCACGTTGCCGCTCTTATCCACGTACTTATAAATATCCGCGCCCGCCACGCCAGAAACCAGCAGCAGCATCGCCAGGGATAATCTTCCAGAGAGTCTCGACATGGGGATTCGATGTGTTATCTGAACGGACTAGGCTAAGGGCAAGTTTTACATGGATCGGATAATTTGCAAACCGGAAGCGTCTAAAGCGGCCGGTTTCGGGCTTTCGCCCATCGCCTGCCCCGCCGAATCCATTCCCCTCACGCCGGCACCGGCACGACCCGCCCCGCCGCTTCCCGCGCCCGTTCCCTAGCCTCCTCGACGGTGGACCCCGCCGCCAGCGCCACGCCCATCCGCCGACGCGGGAACGACACGGGCTTGCCGAACAGCCGCAGGTCCGTTTCCGGGACGGTCAGCGCGTGTTCCAAGCCCTCGAACGCAATCCCCTCCCCTTCCAGTTGTCCGTAAATGACGGCGCTCGCCCCGGCGTTGCGGAGTGCGGTGGACACCGGCAGGCCGAGGATGGCGCGGGCGTGCAGATCGAACTCGCTCTGCGCCTGGGTCGCCATCGTCACCATGCCGGTGTCGTGGGGCCGGGGGCTGACCTCGCTGAACCAGACTTCGTCGCCCCGCACGAATAGCTCCACGCCGAACAGCCCGCGCCCGCCCAAATTGTCCGTGACGGCCTTGGCGATGCGCCGCGCTTCGGCCAGCGCCGCCGCGCTCATGGGTTGGGGCTGCCAGCTTTCCACGTAGTCGCCCTTTTCCTGGCGGTGGCCGATGGGTTCGCAGAACTGGGTTTCCACCTCGCCCCGTGCGTTCAGCGCCCGCACCGTGAGCAGGGTGATTTCGAAATCGAAGTCGATTTTGCCCTCGACGATGACCGGGGCGTTCTTCACCCGCCCGCCCGCCTGGGAGTAATTCCAGGCCGCGTCCACGTCGGCTTCCGAGCGCAGCATGGATTGGCCCTTGCCGGACGAGGACATGATGGGCTTGACGAAGCAGGGATAGCCGACGGCTTCGGCCCCTTGCCGCACGCCTTCCAGGGAGTCGGCGAACACATAGGGCGAGGTGGGTAGCCCAAGTTGTTCCGCCGCGAGCCGCCGGATGCCTTCGCGGTTCATGGTGAGCTGCACGGCGCGGGCGGTGGGGATGACCGTCGCTGGCCCGGTGGCTTCGATGTCGGCGAGGGCGGCGGTGGCGATGGCTTCGATTTCGGGGACGACGAAGCGGGGTTGCTCCTGTGCGATCAAGGCCCGCAGCGCGGCGGGGTCGGTCATGTCGATGACGTGGGCGCGGTGGGCGACCTGGTGGGCGGGGGCGTTGGGGTAGCGGTCCACCGCCACGACTTCGACGCCGTAGCGTTGCAGGGCGATGACGACTTCTTTGCCCAGTTCGCCGCTGCCCAGGAACATGACCCGCGTGGCGCCGGGGGTGAGGGCTGTGCCGATTTTCATGCGTGGCTCCTGTGATGGGGGATGCGGGGGAGTTTAGCCCATCATAGGCGGTCGAGCGGACTCACCACGCCGTGCCCGCCCCGGTTGAGGACGTGTGTATAGATCATGGTGGTGGTTATGTCCTTGTGGCCGAGCAATTCCTGGACGGTGCGGATGTCGTAGCCGGATTGGAGCAGGTGGGTGGCGAAGGAGTGGCGGAGGGTGTGCGGGGAGACCGGCTTGCCGAGACCTGTGGCTTGCACGGCTTTCTTCACGGCCCGTTGCAGGGCTTTTTCATCGACATGATGGCGGCGGCGCCGACCGGAACGGGGATCGACCGACAGGGACCGGGCCGGGAAGACGTATTGCCAGCCCCACTCCCGTGGCGCGTTGGGGTATTTCACCGCCAAGGCATCCGGCAACCATACCTCTCCCCCGCCCTCCGCGAGGTCGGCGCGGTGCAGGGCGCGGACCTGTTCCAGATGGGCCTTGAGCGGTTCCGCCAACAGCGCCGGGAGCATCGTGACCCGGTCCTTGCCGCCCTTGCCATCGCGCACGGTGAGCTGGCGCATTTCGAAATCCACATCCTTGACCCGCAGCCGCACGCATTCCATGAGGCGCATCCCGGTGCCGTAGAGCAGGCGGATCATCAGGCCGAGGGTGCCGTCCAGCCGGTCCAGCACCGCGCCGACCTCGCGCACGGTGAGGACGGTCGGGAGGCGTTGGGGGCGCTTGGCCCGTTCGATGTCGTTGAGCCGGGGCAGGTCGAGATCGAGGACTTCCTTGTAGAGGAACAAGAGGGCGGCGAGGGCTTGGTTTTGGGTGGAGGCGGCGACATCGCGCTCGGTGGCGAGGTGGCTGAGGAAGGCTTGGATTTCGGCGGCGCCCATGTCCTTGGGGTGGCGCTTGCCGTGGAAGAGGATGTAGCGCTTGATCCAATCGGTGTAGGCGCGTTCGGTGCGGAGGCTGTAGTGCTTGAGGCGGAGCTTGGCGCGGACTTGGTCGAGGAGTTTGGGCGGGGTTGGTGTGCTAATCGGGGCGGCTGGTGTGCTAACTGGCATCATGGCGCTCATTCTGGCGACGGCTCCGGGCTGGGGTGGCGGGAATCGGGACATTTTCGGGGCGAAGCCCACCCAAATGAATTGCGTAATAGAAACAATTGTCTAGGCAATTGCAATAACCGCCGGGGGTGAATATTCACCCTCAAAAAGGTGAATATTCACGATTGACCCCGGAACAATTACCGGAGTATTGTTCCAATCCAGACACATGGCCACCCCGTATTATATGACACACCTATTATTGTAATAGACGGCATTTGGTGTCTATTACGGTAACGGCGCTTGGTGTCTATTACTTAATAGACGGCATTTGGCGTCTAATACCAAGTTAGGCATTAAGAGAAAGAAAAATGCATAGAAGAAGCGGAACCTGGGTACAGGGACATTATCGTCATGGAACATGGGTTGAAGGACATCATAGATCAGGCTCAGTTGTTGATGATGGCTATCACTCCGTAAATTATTCCTACCAAAACCAAAATAGAGAACCAAAAAAATCAAGCAACAAAGCCTTATATTATTGGATATATACTGGAAAGATAACCTTTCTAACTAACTGCTGGTGGTGTGGCGAAGAAGTATATTTTCATCGTGATGAGAACGGGGGATGCGTTTTATTCGACGATTTAGGAAAGCCTTGGCCGATTCATTCTTGCTGGGAGGATCATAAGCACGAACAAAGCGAGGCCGTCGCGTATATTATTAATAACTATAAAAACGCACTACAAGATGCAAGAATTGAAAGCTATAAATACGCTTCCACAATTTCATCAGAAAGCTTCGATGCCTTTCTCGTCGGCTGTGATTTTTCAAGGCGCATTATTCTTAATAAAGACACTCCACAACTTAAGGAGCTTTATTTTCGCTATATTATTTATGCCATTCCAAATATTGGGCACATAAAAATTTTAGTTCCAGAAATCACGCTAGAACCGTTATTAAGTAAAACACATGTTTTCCTGGAAGTTATTACACATAAAAGAGGTGCTAGCGTCGTCAATTTTACCAAGAGTTTACGATTTGAAGGCGAAAACACCGAAAACTCAATAAAATTTACGATAAAGCCAGAAGATCATTTGCAGTACAAATGGATATATCAATACAAGCTAACAAGTTAAATCCAAAACTCGCAGGGCGCATTCGAGATTCCGCGAGGGCGGGGTTTCCGCTGAACGTAAACGTTAGGCTTCAAGACAGGTAATTTAGAAATGACAATATACGAAGTTGGAGTTTAGTGCTAATGACTGTCTATAAAGTGTCAACATGAAACCAGAGGCTATTCCAAAAACCAACCGTCACAAAAACAAGCTGATACTTTGCCCTGAGTGTGGGCGTGGCTTGCAAAGGGCTGTACGGGCAGTTCAAAACCATTTTTATAAATCGCACAATAGAAATTTATCTGACGGTGATGCCTACCGAATAGCATCTCCCCAAAAACATAAGAAAGTGCCATATTCTGAAGGAATCAGGCGGGACTATAAAGTGGTTTCAGGCGGGCTTCCTTCGCTTGGCAAAAAAAGATAAATGCAGCAAATTCTGCACAACACCTAGCCTAATATCAAGTTAGGATTTTTTATTGCAGTCTCAACTTTTCATGCAAGGAATAATTTTATGCTTGATCCTATAACACTGGCTTCCTCCACTCTTACTTCGTTCAGCCACGCGAATAATCTCATAAAGGCGATTATTGATGCTCGGGATAACCTTAATAACCTTGAACAATGGAATGCTCTTCAATCTGAGATTGCCACCATCCAAACTGGTTATATCGCGCTAACTCAGCAAAATTTGTCGTTACTAACAGAAGTAAATGACCTGAAAAAAGAACTTGCTCGCATTGAAGCATGGAATACCGAGAAAGATAGGTATGAATTGAAAGATGTAGGGGACTGTTATGCAGGATGCGGTGTATTCGTTTACACGCTCAAAGAGTCTGCCGCTCAAAGAGCCGAACCAACTCACTGGCTTTGTGCTAACTGTTACAATCAAGGCAAAAAATCTATATTACAGCTTCGTAACTTTACTACGAATTCCTCCCGCATACATAACTGCCCTTTATGTAAAACCGAAATAATTGCCTGGCCACCACACCAAGCCTAACAGGGTGTTGCAGGGGAAAAGCCCGCCGTCTATTTTGTCGGGGGTTCGAGGTTCCTCGTGGGCGGGCTTTCCCCTGAACGCAATCGTTAGGCGGGCGGGAAAGGGGTTTCAACGGGAGTTCGTGGGTTTCTCGGGCTGGCTCGAATTTGAGTTAAGGCGGGTTTTCCGGGGTGAGTCGGCAAGGGGAAATCGAGATTCTCGGAGTTCCGGGCGGGGGCGGAGCCCGCGTAGGTCCGATCAGCGTAGCGCAATCGGACGTATCAAGGCCGGTATGTCACGGGTTTCGCTTCAGCCTAACGAGCTGCTCAACGGGAAACCGTCGCTCGCGACTTCGGCGGGTTTTGCGGGAGTTTTCAAGGCTTGGGGTTTCGGTCGGCTTCCGGGGGGCGAACAAGGCGGGCGAAGCGTAGATAGAGAATCCTAGGCCGCAGGGGTGACGCGCACCCCGAGGTGCTGGCACAGCTTCGAAATACGTTTGTTGCGGACGCCGAGGGTTTTAACGCACACCGAAGGCAACACGGGAGATGCCCGGATGGCGAGGGTATCGAAGGTCCGCCGGAGTCCTCAGGCCGTGGCATGTGGGAAGAGGAGCGTCGTAGAACTCGGGAAGCCCCGAACGGTTCCCGCCGTGGGGACAACGCGGAGCGGATATACAGCTATTGAGGCACGCAAGGGGAAACCCGGAAACAGAACCAACCTGGAACCTACCATCTTGGCGGAGAACCACGCACCGGGTGGGCGGGAGACCGCTATAAATTCTTGGGGTGTCTTATCGGACATAGTACTCTGAGCATGGGAAAGCCATGCGCATGGGGAAGGATCCGACGGAAGTACGCAGCCCGCAAAGGAAACCCGTGCCGGACATGTCGGGCCGGATCAACACGGGCCAACCTCACTGCGGGCAACAGCGATAGGCCGAATGGCCTACGCGCACGCGAGTACAACCGAAGGACCGGGTGCGGGAAAACTGCACGTCCGGGTCTGTGCGGGGGGCGCCGGGTAACTGGCGTTCCTACCGTAAGAGCCACCACAACTTTATGAATAGCAACACAGTAAGGCATAGCAATGGATATTCGTACTCAAGCATGTTTCGCGATCAGCAAAAGACTTATGCGCTCCCCCGCCGAACGAACGATTAACTACGGGACTTATGAAGATTGGCGCAATGATTCTCTCTCGAAGAGTTGGGCCGCATTTTCTGACACAAACATCATTGATAAAGATGTACTAGATTTCGGTTGTGGCGATGGCCCTTTAAGTATTTTTCTCGCGAAAGAGAAGTGTCCTAGACGAATCGTAGGCATAGATATAAGCGAGGTGGCCATAGAACGCGCAAATAAGGCGCTTACTCAAACACCACTGCCAAATGGTGTAGCAATCGACTTTGTAAAAGGCTCTCCAGATCGATTGCCCGTCCCAGATCAATCGTTTGATACGCTCCTGGCTTTTGATTGCCTTGAGCACGTGATGTCGCCTAAATCCATCTTAAACGATTGGTATCGCGTCCTTCGCCCTGGTGGACGATGCCTTATCGAATGGTTTCCTTATAAGGGGCCGTGGGGTCCACACATGGAGGCTTTGATCCCAATTCCTTGGGCGCATGTGGTTTTCGGCGAACGCGCTATGTTTCGCGCTGCCGAAAATATATACGACCTACCCGAGTTTATACCCCGGCATTGGGATCTGGATGAAGAAGGAAACAAGAAACCCAACAAGTGGCGAGCATGGTCTTCATTTGAAGAGCAAGGCTATATAAACAAATTGGATGTTCCAACATTCCATATTTTGGCACGCGAGGCCGGATTCGAGATTGCACGCCAAGAGCTGCATAGTTTCGGTGGTTCTCGTGCCCGACAAGCGATGGGTCGGATGCTGATGAAAACGCCATTTATCGGTGAATACTTCGTGTCTTACGTCATCATCGAATTACTGCGTCCGAACACGTAGGGCGGGTTAGGCGCGTTTCGGAAAAACTTGACGTTTCCCCGGACTCGCACGCGCCATGACCCGCCGCCTCGCGGAATCAGCGGGTCATGGCGCGTGGGTATTCGGGTAGGTCGGGCAACGGCTTTATTGTTGCCCGACATTCTCAATTAACATACTTTCCTAACAACTCGATCCAGCGCACCCGCGCTGCGAAGCGGCTTGGTGTTTTCAGGTTTCGCGGAATGGCGCGGGGTGCCGAACGCGGGCGTCAAACCCACCGCCCCCCAAAAGCCCCATCCTCAAAACGGGGCTTTTTTATATCCTGGCGTAGCAAACAAAATCCGGGACAACCTGTGATATTAGCGCCCCGAATTCCGCAAACCTTCATCCGGGCCACTCACCTCACAGAGGGAAACAACCATGAATCGCCGGGGCAATCAGCGCGGTGGCGGGGCTTTTGGCAAAAGCCCAGCCTGAGCGCCTGCCCCATGCAACGTGACGGGAGGCGCAAACGCGCTACGCGGCCCACTATGGCGCGGGGTGAGATTGGCCCCACGGCCCAACGGCATGGGCAGGATGAATTCCCGGATGGCGTCGGGATTCATCCACATCACTTGCCCCGGCATCCCGATCAAGGCCGGGACTTAATCATAAAATGCTAATTCGCCCTTGTTGCTCATTGCGTTGTCTGAAATAATTTTTCCCGGTTGGCCATGGCTCCGGGCCATGGGCCTGGGAAGCGTGGCGACCAAGACGACTTATCTCTCCAAACAATGGAAAAAGAACCATGAAAATCAATAACCTCCTGAAAGGCATGCTGCTCGTTTCCGGCGTAATGGTCGCTGGCGCGGTCATGGCTGAGGAACCTGCCGAGATTGGCAAGAAGATTTACGAGCGCGCCTTCGGACGCGGCTGCGGCACCTGCCACGATGTTCAGCCGAACCCGAACCTGTTTGAGAGCGTCAACAAGCTGAGCCGGGATGAGTTCAAGGCCGTGCTGGTCAATGGCCGCAACGCCATGCCGAAAGCCATGGATCAAATCATGGCGATGGGTCCGGTCAAGAGCGCTGGCCTCACCGACGATCAGGCCCTCGACGCTTTGATTGCTTACCTCAAGAAAGGGAAGTAAACCCTTCCATCAGGGATGTTGCCAAAACGCCGGGCCTCATCACCCGGCGTTTTTCATTTTGGATAACCTCTTCGGAGCTTACGCATGAAAAGCACGACCGACAGGGTGCCCGAATCCCAGAGGGAGCCACCGAAAACGGAACTTTTGCCAAAAGCGGTCCGGCGCCTGATCTTTTCCCTGACACTCCCCACCGCCCTGCTCGGTGGCTGCGCCCACCATCCGGCCCCGCCCACAGAACTTGCCTCGACCAACCCAGGCAAGCGCATCTTCCGCGTCGGCCCCTCGCCCGACGCCCAGCGCCGCCTCGACACCTACGCCGCCAGCCTGCCCGAGCTGTCCGACTCGTTCTCGTCCGCCGCCATCATCGAACACATCCTCCAGCGCCAGAAGATCATCACCGCCACCCCGCCCGGCAAGCCCGTCCGGCACGGCGCCAAGCTGCGGTTCCCCGGCGCGAAGGCCGACCCGGACATGGCCGCCACCACGGCGGGCGGGGTCAAGATCATTGCCAAGGTGGGGTCCAAGAAATCCCACGGACGCGGACGCGGCGGCGACCATTGGGACACGGTGCGCGGCCGGATGGTGCTGGCCGAGATCGAACACGAGGCCGTGACCGCCCAACTCGACCACCTCCGCCAACACCCCGGCGCGGTGGATTTCCTAATGAAGCGTGCGGAGCCTTATCTGCCGTACCTTATTGAGGAAATCAATCGCCACGGACTGCCCGCCGATCTGGTCCTAGTGCCCATGGTGGAAAGCGCCTTCGAGACCGCCGCGCTCTCCCCCAAGCAAGCGGCGGGCATCTGGCAGTTCATCCCCAGCACCGGCCAGCAATATGGTCTCGAAGTCAGCGAGACCTACGACGCCCGCTACGATGTCCACGCCTCGACCCAGGCCGCGCTCAAGTATTTGAAGCACCTGAGCCGGCTGTTCAATGGCGACTGGCTGCTGGCCTTCGCCGCCTACAACGCGGGCGAGGGCGCGGTGTCGCGGGCCATCGACGCCAGCAAGAAGGCGGGCTTGGGCGGCGGCTTCTGGGAGTTGAGCCTGCCCGCCGAAACCGAAGCCTATGTCATTAAGATTCTGTCCCTGGCCCATGTGATTGCGGACCCCGAGGCCAACGGCTTCAAGCCGCGCAAAGGCGGCTCGCAGCCCATCCTGACCCGGGTCGAGGTGGAGCCGAGCGTGTCCATCGCCGAGGTGCTGGCCGCGTCGGGCATGGCCCCGGACGAGCTCTACAAGCTCAACCCCGCCGTGAAGCCCGACCAGCCGCTTCCGACCGGCACGCGCAACCTGCTGATACCCACGGACAAGGCCCAGACCCTGGCGGTCAATCTCGGCGGGGCGAAGGTCTACGCCACGCGCACGGTGGTGGTGAAGAAAGGCGAAACCCTGGCGGCCCTGGCGAAGCGCCACGGCGTCCCGGAACTCAAGCTGGCGGAATGGAATGGCTTGAAGCCCAAGGCGTCGCTCAAGGCGGGGCAGGCATTGGTGATATACCCGGCTTAACCCTGAGGTGGGTGTAGGCGCATCGGCACGAGGCCGTATTTCAGGAATATCTCCACGCGCCGTAACCCGCCACGCAGTCAGGGCGGTGGGTTACGGCGCACGGCAAGCCAAACATCGCAAGCATGATTCATCGGTGTGCGCCTTCACCCGCCCTATGAACGTTCTTTGCGCAACAGACTCAGTTGTATCATGCAACTAGCCACCATCAGCGCGGTGGCTCCCACCAGCAAGGTCATGCCCTCGAAGCCAAAGACATACCGTAGACCCAAGAGACGCGCCCCGCCCGAAACCGCCGCGACGGCCAGCCCAAGCACGCCAAGAACGACCGCCGCTTGCTCTAATACTTTGTTCATGTTCAACCCCGGTTAAAAAGTGGCGTTGCACCATACCAAGCCAACGAAAGGTCTGTCCACGGCCATTCACCACGCCCACGCCCCCTCGCAATCCCGATAGGAAAACTCCATGCCCAAACTCATCGCACTGTGCCTGACGGCTTCCTTCTTAATGGCTTGCAGCGAGGGGCTGTTGCGCGAAGCCTCCTCGCCCGCCTATGCCGACGGCTACCGGGACGGCTGCGCCAATGGCTCGTCCACCGCCAGCAACCTCACCGGCCAGCGCACCCGCGACGAGGCCCGCTACAACGCGGAACCGGACTACGCCCAGGGCTGGCAAAACGGCGATCGGGAATGCAACGGCGAGAACCTGGAAACCAACCCCAACAACCCCATGGAACCCATCGACCTGGACGGACCCACGTAATGAGTCCCGGAACATGAAACGAGGCTTTCGTTCCCTCTCCGGCGGGAGAGGGTTAGGGTAAGGGGATTTAAAGCGTCGAGGCGCGGACCTAAATGGAAGAAAACCCCACGCTTGATTTCCCCTCGCCCCAACCCTCCCCCGCTGGAGGGGGAGAAAACGGCGGCGCCCTTGCCCTGATCGAATGCCCGCCAAACGCACAATCATGACGACACCAGCCTTCATCATCGGCGTGATCTCCGAAACCCACGGCCTGCTCCGACCGGAAGCCCTGGCGGCATTGCGGGGCAGCGATTTGATTTTGCACGCGGGCGACGTGGGGAAACCCGAAGTCTTGGACGGCTTGCGAGAAATCGCCCCGGTGGTGGCGGTGCGCGGCAATGTCGACGCGGGCGCGGGCGCCTGGGCTGATGCCCTGTCGGCGCGGGAAACCGTCGAAGTCGCCGGACTTGCCCTCCATCTCTTGCACAACCTGGACGAACTGGCGCCATGCCCGGCCCAAGCGGGCTTCGCCGCCGTCATCTTCGGCCATTCGCACCAGCCCACCCTGGAACGGCGCGGCGGCGTGCTGTATTTCAATCCCGGCAGCGCGGGACCGCGCCGGTTCAAGCTGCCCATCGCGGTGGGGCGGCTGCTTATCGTGGATGGCGAATTGCGGGGGGAAATCATCCATCTGGCTGTTTAGGACGTTTTCAAACTGAGTCTAGGGCGGCTGGAAAGGCCGACTCGGTTTTCAAAACCGAGCCGGCCTACGTGACACCTCGACGCATCAACAAACCCCTCAGGACAATCGCGCTATGCCGGGGGCCGCTGTTTTTCCCTCTCGCCTCTGGGAGAGGCTTAGGGTGAGGGTGCCCAATCCAGGGATTTTTGCCTTCCAACCGCCTCCGCGAGATCGGAACTTCGGTGTTTCGAGGGAGAAATCCTGTTTTGATACCCTCACCCCAGCCCGCTCCCAAAGGCGAGAGGGAGAAAAATCACATAGCGCGATTGCCCTGACAAACCCCTGATCCCCCCAGCTTTTCCATTTTTACTTCTATGCTATCCTGCGCGCCGCCAAACCGGGCCATGACTACGGTTTACGACAATCCCCATTCCATCTAATTAACAAGCGAGGCCACACTATGGAGAAACCCTATATCCTGCACATGTTCACCCCCGAGAAGAATCTCAGCCCCTTCGACGTCAACATGGCGCTCGATGCTGGCTGGACGTCGGCGATTCCTTATCTCCACGTCGAATTAAACGAGGTGCAGGCACTGGTGCAGGACGCGGTGTTTTCCAGAAGCCCCAGCGGCGTGAAGCGCACCGGCATCTTCATCGGCGGGCGCGACGCCAAGCTGGCCGTGGACATGCTGCGGGTGGCGAAGAAATCCATGGTCCCGCCCTTCGAGGTCTCGGTGTTCGCCGACCCGAGCGGCGCCTACACCACCGCCGCCGCCATGGTCGCCATCGCCGAATATGAGCTGCAAGCCCGCTTCGGCGCCGACCTCTCGGGCAAGAACATCCTCTGCCTGGGCGGCACCGGCCCGGTCGGGCAAATCGCCGCCGCCCTCGCCGCCAAGGCGGGCGCCAACGTGAAGATCATCGGTCGGCAATTGGAGAAGGCCCAAGCCATCGCCGCCCTGGTCAACGCCGAATTCGGCGACGGCCAGACCAGCATCGAAGGCGACGCCGACGCCAACAAGGGCGAACTCATCAAGACCGCCGACGTGGTGTTCGCCACCGCCGCCGCTGGCGTTCAGGTGTTGAGCGCCGAACTGGTCGCCGCCGCGCCGCAACTGAAGGTCGCCGCCGACGTGAACGCCGTGCCGCCGTCGGGCATCGCCGGATTGGACGCCCATCACCGGGGCAACCCCATCGAAGGCTCCACCAGCGGCGCCGTGGGCGTGGGCGCTCTCGCCATCGGCAATGTGAAGTACAAGACCCAAAATCTGCTGCTCAAGAACATGCTGCTGGGCGTTTCCTATCAGCATTACGACGACGCCTTCCAAGCCGCCCGCGAGTACGCCAAGGTTTGACGCCGCGCCGCCTACCGTCATACTGAACGAAGGGTCGGCGTCACCCCGCCGACCCTTTATTTTTGACAGGACTTACGTGGGAGTGGGCTTTAGCCCACGATTGGCGCGGCTTCTCGTGGGCTAATAGCCCACTCCCACAGGTTTATGCGTCCTATTTGATTATCGAGAGGCTACCCCCATGGAAAAAACCGTAAAACGCACCGTCCTCCACATGCTCGACCCCGGACTCCACGTCAGCCCGTTCGACATCAACATGGCGGTGGACGCGGGCTTCGACCGCATTTTCCCGTTCGATAACGTGAAGCTGGAGCAGGTCAACGGCTTGGTCCAGGACGCCATCTTTTCCCGTGGCCCGACGGGCGTGAAGCGCACCGGCGTTTTCATCGGCGGGCGGGATTTGAGCCTGGCGCTGGACATGCTCGACACCGCCAAGAAGGCCATGGTGCCGCCTTTCGAGGTGTCGGTGATGGCCGACCCGAGCGGCGCCTTCACCACGGCGGCGGCGCTGGTGGCCTGCGTGGAGAAGCAATTGAAGCTGAAGCACGGCCTGGACTTGAAGGGCTTGTGCGGCGTGGTTTACGGCGGCACCGGCCCGGTGGGTATCGCGACCGGCGTGATCGCCTCGCTGGCGGGCATGGATGTGAAGCTGGTCGATCCCTTCAACATCAACAATGCCTTGGACAAGGCCAGTGAATACAACGCCCGTTGCGGCGCGTCCCTGAAAGGCACCTACGCCAGTTCCGACGCCGACAAGGCGCGGCTGATCGTCCATGCCGACATCGTGTTCTGCACCGCCAAGGCGGGCGTGCAGGTGTTGAACGCGGACATCTTAAGCGACGCCAAGAAGCTCAAAGTGGCGGGCGACATCAACGCCGTGCCGCCGCTGGGGATCGAAGGCATCAAGCGGATGCACAACGGCGAGCCGCTGGTTCATGCGATCAATTCGCCGGGCGCGGTGGGCATCGGCTCGCTGGCGGTGGGCGATGTGAAGTACAAGCTGCAAAACGCCTTGCTGGCGTATTTGCTCAAGGCGGAGAAGCCGGTGTTCTTGGATTTCCGGGAGGCGTTCGAGCGGGCGCGGGGATTGGTTTAATTCCCCTGATGACGTGGTTTGCCGTAATATGCACATGTCAGGCACATCATTTACAGGAGGCTACGATGCTAACGGCAAACCAACGCATACCGGTTCTAGTCACCGCCGGGGAAAAAGCCCGCATTGCCGAAATGGCAAGGTCGGCGGGCGTTTCCATGGGCGAATATTTACGCCGTGCGGCGGTGGCGTACCGGCCTTCCGAAGACGAGGCGCTACTGGAAGGCATGATCACTCAAATGCTCAAAACCACCCGGCAAGCGGAGCAGGCCATCGACGACGCCTTGGCCTATGTCGAAGCCTCCAATCGACGTCTCGCCGCGCTGGAATCCAACCGGGAGGCTGGCTGATGGGTGTTACCGACAAGATGTGGGACGCACTAACCACCGTCATCAAGATGAATGACAAGGTGGAACGCCTCGCCGAAACCGTGAAATCACAGCAAGCGAAAATCGAGCGCTTAACCGAGCGGGTTGTTCGGCTCGAAACCGCGCTCGAAATCGCCTTGTCCACACGGCAGGCCGGAGCGCCCCGGCTTGAGCAAAAGGATTGAATCCGATCCCTGTCATTCGGGGATGGCGACATCCCCGATATATTCCTCAGAAATCCTAATCCCAGCCTTCCCAAATCACACGCACATCAGCTTCGATTTCCGCGTCAGAACACCGCGCCGCTTCCGGTAACGGATGCGCTTTCTGGACGATAGCGCCGCTGCTGGGTGTGTTATCGCCAAACTCCCGCTGTCCCGCGATTGAGAACCCCCCAGTTCGGCGCTACCCTACCCGTCCCATTTTCCACCCATCTATAAGAGGTCGCCCATGATCGGCCTGGAAGAACTCGCCGTTTTCGGAATCTCCGCCGAAGTCATCGCCAAGGCTTTGGGGGATTTGTATTTGGAGGCGTTGAAGGACAAGACCAAAAAGCTATTCGATTGGCTCAAGGACGAGGACAAGGCCCGGAGTGAAATCCGCAGTGCGGCCAAGCGCTATGTTCAAAGCTATACCGAACGCCACGGTCAGGTGAAGGTGTTGGGCATGAGCGAACCGCTGCCCTTGGCTGGCATTTACACCGCCGTGCAATTTCTGGATCAGAGCGAAATCCGTCGCTATGCCGACGCGCAGGGCTTGGAAGAAATGTTCCGAGCGCAGGGCCGCCGCCAATTGCAGAGCGGTGGAAAAACCGTGGATGGCGTGAAGCTGGCGAATGAAAAAGCTTTTCTGATGGTGCTGGGTCAGCCGGGCGCAGGAAAATCTACATTTTTGCGTCGCATCGGCTTGGAAGCCTTGAAAGGAAAAGAAGGCAAGTATGAACACGCGCTTTTCCCGGTGCTGCTCGAACTGCGGCGCTACCCGGCCGGCAAATTGGACTTGGAACAGGCCATTGCTAAAGAACTGGGCAACTGCGGTTTCCGGGAACCGGAAGAATCCACCAAACGGCTTTTGGAAAAAGGTCGATTGCTGGTGCTGCTGGATGGCTTGGACGAAATACCGAGCCAGCATCAAAGCGCGGTGATCGACCATATTCAGGATTTCGTGGACCAGCATCACACAAACCGCTTTATTGCCTCCTGCCGCACGGCGGCTTATCAGAGCCGGTTCCGCCGGTTCACCGATGTTCTGATGGCAGATTTCGATAATGAACAGATCAAGCAGTTCATCAATAACTGGTTTTCCTCGGCCCGTCACTGTGAAGCTGATACCGCCGCCCGCTGCTGGGATACGCTCAACGAGCCGGACAACGCCGCCGCCAAGGAATTAGCTCAGAATCCCTTACTGCTGACCCTGTTGTGTATAACATTCGAAGCTGACCAATGTTTCCCTCGCAATCGAGCCGTGCTATATGGCGAAGCGCTGGATGTGCTGCTCAAGCGTTGGGCGGCTCAAAATTGCATTTATCGTGACCCCATCTATAAAGACCTGACGCTACCTTTGGAAAAAATTATGCTGGGACAATTGGCCCATGATTTTTTTCAGGCAAATCGGTTGTTTTTCTCGCAGGCGGAAGTATCCGCCTTCATTACTCAATTTTTGGCTGACAATCTTAATGCGCCTAAGCATCTGGATGGGGACGAAGTGTTGAAAGCCATCGAAATCCAACAGGGAATTTTAGTGGCCCGTGATCATAGCGGCGGAGTCTTATCATTTTCCCATCTCACATTTCAGGAATACTTTACTGCCCAACATTTGGCCGATCATTGCACCTGGGATAATCTGGCCCGGAAAAATCTGGGCGATGATCGTTGGCGGGAAGTATTCCTGCTCACCGCCGGACTGGCTAGGCCCAACTGCGATAGCTTGCTACGAGCCATGGCCAGAGAGTGCCGCGCTGTAGCCATGGCCTCACCGACTTTAGTCGAGCTACTCCGTTGGGCAAACTCCATTACCCACGGCTCACAGAGCAGCGCCCACCCAGCAGCAAAGCGGGTTGCAGCAATCGCTATTGCTTCCACTCTTGTCCGAACCCTTGGGTCCGTTCGCTTCCAGCTCATTTTCCTCGCCTTCGCCCTGGCCCGAGTCCTTGGCCTTAATTTGGCTCTTTCTCACCCTAACCGTCTCCACACCCTGGTTGTAGAATTAAATAATCAATACATTCTGAACCGGCCCCTAACAATTCCAGCTTTACCGGAAAGAAAGCTACAAGACCCGGCTTTTAAGGCCGAATTGCAGACTGCTGTAACAAGCATTACCCGAGAGTTGGGTCTAACGGAAACTTTACTTCGGGCATGCATTGAAGACCGACGAGTAATTAATAAATATCTGCGAAACCACGACCTACTCCTCGACTGCAAAATCGCCGCCATCTCCGTCTCCCCCGCCGCCTGGGCCGAAATCGAAGCGGGCTTATTCCTGGTGGATGACCCCGAACCGCCCCCACCAGCCTCCTAACCGCCACGGACAAACCCTAAAACCGCCCGGTTAAATCCCACCGGAGCGCCCCGTTATGGCAACGGGGCGCCCCGTTGCCCCAACTGGAAACCCAGCCATCGCGACTGGAACCCCACTCACCGTAACCGGAAGCCCCGATGCCCCAACTGGAGACCCAGTGACCGCAACGGGAACCCCACATACCGCAACCGGAGACCCAGCCACCCTAACCGGGCACCCAGTCGGCCTAACCGGAATCCCAGACGCCGCGACAGAAAACCCGCCTTGCTTCGCATCGAGTGGCCCACACTAACCACTTGCCCCGGAAACACTCCATTGGCCCAATCCCCACCCCTCAACCCCGGCGGGCCGCTATAAAATCCCAGTCCTTGCGACCCGCCATAGTGGGGGACGCCACTTCGTTTCCAGGACAACATGAAAATCTACAACCTCTTTCCCCTGCTGGCCGGCCCCGTCCGCGATTGGACCAAACATCTGGAACGAGCGGCGGACATGGGCTTCGACTGGATATTCGTCAACCCCATCCAGCAAACCGGACAATCCGGCAGCCTCTACTCCATCAAGGACTACTTCAAGATCAACCCCGCCTTCGTCACGCCCCGCTCCGCCGTGGCCCCGGACGAGCAATTCAAGAAGATGGCGAAAACCGCCAAAAAACTCGGCCTGCGACTGATGGTCGACCTGGTCATCAACCATTGTGCCTACGACTCCGCGCTGCTCAAAGAGCATCCCGATTGGTTCGTCCACGAGAATGGCCGCATCGCCCACCCCTACTGCACCCACGACGGCGAAAAAGTCGTCTGGCGCGACCTGGCCCGCTTCGACCACCAGCACACCCGCGACCCCGAAGGCTTGTACCAATACTGCCTGAAAATCGTCGAATACCTGCTGGGCTTAGGGTTCTCAGGGCTGCGCTGCGACGCGGCCTACCAGATACCCAGCAACTTCTGGCACCGGCTGATTTCCGACATCCGCAAGAAATACCCCGACACCGTGTTCACCGCCGAAACCCTCGGGTGCAGCCCGGACCAGACCAAGGACACCGCCCGCGCCGGTTTCGACTTCATCTTCAATAGCTCCAAGTGGTGGGATCTCAGCGGCCCGTGGTTGATGGAGCAATACCACCTGACCCGCGAAACCGTGCCCTCCATCAGCTTCCCGGAAAGCCACGACACGCCCCGGTTATTTGAAGAAAGCCACGGCAACCTCGCCGCCATGAAGCAACGCTACCTGTTCGCGGCCCTGTTTTCCGCCGGGGTGATGCTGCCCATGGGGTATGAATTCGGCTTCCGCAAGCCCCTGCACGTCGTGGACACCAAGCCCTCCGATTGGGAAACCACCGACGTGGACCTCACCGACTTCATCCGCCACGCCAATAAAATCAAGGACCAATACGCGGTGTTCCGCGAGGAAAGCATCACCGAGGTGCTGGGATACGAGAACTCGTCCATTCTGCTGATGTGGAAAGCCGCCACCAAGGGCAGGGGCCAGGCGCTCATCGTCCTCAATAAAGACGCTTGGAACTGGCAGACCTTCCGGGTCGGCAACCTGTGCCAGTACGTCCAAAGCCCGCCTCCGCTGGTGGACGTGTCGCCGGAGTGGCCCATGGCGTTCCTGCCCGCGCCGTTTGAATTCGACCTGCATCCCGGCATGGGGCGGATTCTGGTCACGGCGTGACTGGACCCGGCCCTCGCTAGAAAACGGGTGGCCTTGCAACGGATACGCTCCCCACGAGGGATGGTGTCCAACCATGGCCCGGCGTGACGCCACGCCATCGGACATTCCTATTTGAATATCCGTCCCGTGTTTTTGTTCATGCACTTGGATGACTTAAACTAAGCCACAAAAACCTCACCGGCCCGCTTGCCCCATCGGCGGACGGGCCGACAACGGATCGACAACCTTTCGCAACCAGGTAACCGGACGCACACATGGCTAAAAAACCCAGCACTCGCGGCAGCAAGCCCGCCACCACGGATTCCGCTCCCAAAACCGAGACGCCCACCACCGCCTCCCTGTTCGGAGCGGACGCGGAAGCCGCGCCCGCCACGCCAGCGGCGAAACCCGCCGCCCGCCGCAAGACCGCCAAGGCCACCGCCGAGCCGACACCCCCGCCAGCGGTTGAGTTAGCCCCGGCGGTCGAAACCGCCCCGGTCGCCGAAGCCGCGTCCGTGGCAAGCCCCGCGCCCGTCGCGGAAGCCATCCCGGAGCCGGTCGCCCCCGAACTCGAAGTCGCCGCAGCCCCCGAGGCCGAACCGGCCCCCGTCGAGGAATCCATCCCCGAGCCAGTGGCCGCAATCGAACCCGAAGTCGTAGCAGCGCCCGAGCCGGAACCCGTCCCCGCCGTGGAACCCGCCCCGGAGCCTATGACTGTCGCCGAAGCCGAGCCGGAAGTTACGGCTCCCGCCGCAGAGCCGGAACCCGCGCCCGCCCTTGAACCCCAAGTCGAGCCGGAAGACGCTTGGTATCCAGACGTCGAGCCGACACATCCCATGTCGGAACCCGAGCCCCTGGCGGCGGAAGCCGAGCCGCAACCCGAGGAGCCGCCCGCCCCCGGCCCGCAACCGGAGTCGGAATATCAGGAGGCTTCGGAAGTCTCCGCGTCACCCTCCATGTTCATCGTCCACATCACCCCGGAACTGGCGCCCGTCGCCAAGGTGGGTGGCCTCGCCGACGTGGTGTTCGGACTCGCCAACGAGATGGAGATTCGCGGCAACCACGTCGAAGTGATCCTGCCGAAGTACGACTGCCTCCGCTACGACCACATCTGGGGCCTGTGCGAGACCTTCAGCGACTTGTGGGTGCCGTGGTATGGCGGGGCGATTCATTGCACCGTGTACTTCGGCTTCGTGCATGGCCGCAAGTGCTTCTTCATCGAGCCGCACTCCAGCGACAACTTCTTCAACCGGGGCGGCATCTACGGCTTCAACGATGACATCCTGCGTTACGCCTTCTTCTCGCGGGCGGCCATCGAATTCCTGTGGAAGTCGGGCAAGAACCCGGACATCATCCACTGCCACGACTGGCAGACCGCGCTGGTGCCGGTGTTCCTGTACGAGATTTACCAATTCCTGGGGCTGACCCACCCCCGGGTCTGCTTCACCATCCACAACTTCAAGCACCAGGGCGTGACCGGCGCGCAATTGCTCCACGCCACCGGCTTGAACCGCCCCGAATACTACTTTCACTACGACCGGCTGCGGGACAACTACAACCCGCACGCCCTCAACCTGATGAAGGCGGGCGTGGTCTACTCCAACTTCGTCACCACCGTGTCGCCGCGCCACGCGGTGGAAGCCAAGGACGAGGGCCAGGGCTTCGGGCTGGAGCCGACCCTGCACATCCACCACCACAAGTACGGCGGGGTGGTCAACGGCATCGACTACAACGTGTGGAACCCGGAAATCGACAAGTACATCCCCTACCACTACGGGCTGGAAAACATCGAGGAGAAGTACAAGAACAAGAAGGCGCTGCGCGACCGCCTGATGATCGCCGACAGCGAGAAGCCCATCGTGGCCTTCGTCGGGCGGCTCGATCCGCAGAAGGGCTTGGAGTTGATCCGCCACGCCATCTTCTACACCCTGCACCGGCGCGGCCAGTTCGTGTTGCTCGGGTCCAGCCCGGATGGCCAGATCAACAACTACTTCTGGGGCTTGAAGCACCAGCTCAACGACAACCCGGACGTGCATATCGAGATCGGCTTCAACGAGGAGCTATCCCACCTCATCTACGCCGGGGCCGACATGATGCTGGTGCCCAGCCGCTACGAGCCGTGCGGCCTGACCCAGTTGATTTCGCTGCGCTACGGCACGGTGCCGGTGGTCCGCGAAGTGGGTGGCCTTGCGGACACGGTGTTCGACAAGGACTTCTCCCACAAGCCGCTGCACGAGCGGAACGGCTACCTGTTCCAGGACTATGACTACAGCGGATTGGAGTCGGCCCTGGGCCGCGCCCTGAGCTGCTACTACGACTTCCCCGACCATTTCCGCGAATTGATGAAGAACTGCATCCGCTACGATTTCTCGTGGAAGAATCCGGGGCAGGATTACATGAACATCTACGACTACGTCCGGGCCAAATAAGCCCTAAGCCGGGGCGCCGACTCGCCCAAAGCGGCGCCCTTTTTCCCGGTAGGCTGGGTTGGAGCTTTGCGGAAACCCAGCATCTATAGGCGCCTTGAAAAGCTGGGTTTCGTGCCTCAACCCAGCCTACCTCGCTACCTCGCTCGGTTGATCCCCATCCCCATGAAACACTCGCCTTGGTGGTTATCCGTCTGCCTGCCCTCCCTCATCAGCGCCGCCGCGCTGGCCGCCCCGGGCGATCTCCGCGACGAATTGGCAGCGCTCGCGGCGGGTAACGGCTTCGCCATCGAGGGGTTGGGGCGCATTGGATCGGAACCCGCCAGCCGCGCCCAAGGCGCGCCGCCGGAACGGCTCAAGGCGCTGCTGCGGGACTATAACTACCTGCTGATTCAGGCCCGGCCCGGCGTGATTGAGAAGGTATTGATTACCAGCCGGAAAGTCGGCGGCGGCAAGAAGTCGGCGGACAGCGCCTACGTCGGGACCGTCCGGCTCGGCGCCCATCATCAGGTGGAAGCCGCCGTGGCCGGGCCGAACGCGGTCGCCAAGCATTTGGCCTTGCTGGTGGATACCGGCGCCTCGACCCTGGTCCTGCCTTCGTCAATGATTCACGAGCTTGGCTTCGCGCCGGAAGACCTGCGGGATGGCCTCAGCCAGACCGCCAGCGGTACCGAGCCGGTGAAGATCGGCACGCTAGGTTCCGTGCGGATCGGGGCTGTTTCCGCCGACAACGTGGCAGTCAGCTTCATCGCCGACAAAAAGCTGCAAGGCACCATGCTGCTGGGCATGAGCTTTTTGCAGCGGTTCCGCATGACCATCGACGACGCCAAGAACGAATTGATTCTGCTGGCGAAGTAGTGGGAGTGGGCTTTAGCCCACGCCTCCAAGTAGTCGCGGGCTAAAGCCCGCTCCCACGTTATTCGTTTGGCGTGAGACCAACCCCCCATTCCTAGCAACACCATCAACACAGCATGATCTGGGACATCTCCCCCATCGCCTTCAGCCTCGACCTGGGTTCGCTCCATTACCCCGTGCGCTGGTACGGGCTGTTCTTCGCCGCCACCTTCGTCTACGGCACGCTGATTTTTCGCTATATGTTCCGGCGGGAAGGACGGCCCGTGGACGAGGTTTACGATCTGGTGCTGTGGGTCATCGGCGGC
>NZ_JBTEKS010000006.1:0-36672 GCF_054333355.1 Methylomagnum sp.
GACCGGCGATGATGTAGCCGTGAATGTCGCCGCGCCGCTCGATATAGGCTTCGACCTCGCGGGCGAGGCGGGGAATGTCTTGGTCGTTGGGGAAAATCGGAAGGGTGACGCGGGTGGCGTGGGTGGTGATCCCCGCCAGCGCTTTCAGCAATTCGTAATCGGCCAGCGCCACCTCGTCCCGCACGAGCCGGGACAGCAGCACCGAACCCGGCGAATGGGGATGCAGCACCGCGCCCACTTCCGGGTAGCGCCGATAAATCGAGGTGTGCAGCAGGGTTTCGGCGGAGGGCTTCTTGCCGTCCAGGGAACGGCCCTCGGCGTCCACCAGCATGATGTCGTCCGGGGTGAGCTTGCCCTTGTGCTTGCCGGACACGGTGACGGCGACGCGCCCAGCGGCCAGCCGGGCGGAGAAGTTGCCGCTGGTGGCGGGCACCCAGCCCCGTTCGTGGATGAAGCGGCCCGCCTCGATTAGCTCGTGGGCGCGTTGGTGGAATTCGTCGGTCATGGGGGCGGTGGCGCTTTTTTAAGGAGGCGGCATTGTAGACGCCGGGGGCGGCTGGCTCAATGCGGGCGCGGTGGCGGGTCAGGGCAATCGCGCTATGTGCGTGGGTTCGCCTGTCTTCTCCCGTTGGAAAGGGGGCAAGAAGCCGGTTTTTCACACAGGATTTCCACTGTGGGAGCGGTCTTTAGACCGCACCTAGTCGTGGCCTGAAGGCCACTCCCACAACCACCGATTTTTAGTCGCCGCGCAGTTCCGCCAGCGAGCGAATCGGCGGCAGACAGGCCGTGGCGCCGCACAAATACGCCACCTCCCCCGCCTCGGCCCGGCGTTCGGCCAATTCACCCGGCAATTCCCCGGCCTCGTTAGGAATGGCGAACACCCAGCGCCGCCCCGCGCCCGCCCGCGCCGCCTCGGCCCAAACGGGCAAGGCTTCGGCCCGGCCCCGCAGGATGGCGAATTCCGCCGGATGCAGCCATTCGGCCAGAGCCACCAGCAGCGCCCCGTGCCCGTGGGGATATTGGCGCAGCATCGGCACGGCGGACGCCAAGACGCGTTCCGCCGCCTCCGTATAGCGCCGCTCCCCCACCAAGCGCCCCAGCCGCAACAAAGCCAGCGCCGCCACGCCATTGCCCGACGGGGTGGATTCGTCGGACAGGCTCTTGGGCCGGTGGATCAGGCTTTCGTGATCGGCGGACGTGAAGAAGAACCCGCCCTGCGCCGTGTCCTCGAAGCCTTCCAGCAGCCGGTCGGCGAGGCTCAACAACCAATGCAAATCCTGGGTAGACCAGCGGCATTGCAGCAGCGCCAGCCCCGCATCCAGCACAAAGGCGTAATCATCCAGATAGGCATTCAAATGGGCCTTGCCGTCCTTGTACGTCGCCCACAGCCGCCCATCGTCCCGGCCACAGTGTTGCCGGAGAAAATTGAACGCCCGCCCCGCCGCTTCGATGAAATCCTCCCGTCCCAGCCGCCGCCCCGCCGTCGCCAGCCCCTTAATCATCAGGCCATTCCAAGCGGTCAGCACCTTGTCGTCCAGGCCGGGCCGGACGCGCTTTTCCCGCGCCGCGAACAGCGTGGTCCGCGCCGAAGCCAACCGCCGTTCCGCCGCCTCGTTGGCGATGCCCAGCCGGGCCGCCACATCCGGCAAGAGCCGCTCCACATGCAGATGCCAATGGCCCTCGAAGTTGGGCGTCTGGTCCAGCCCGTAATGAAGCTCCGCCACGGCATATTCATCCGGTGCCAGCAGCGCCTTCACCTCGCGGCGGTCCCAAACGTAATACTTGCCCTCCTCGCCTTCCGAGTCCGCGTCCAAGGCCGAGAAGAAACCGCCCTCCGGCGACTGCATTTCCCGCATCGCCCACGCCGCCGTGGCCTCGGCGGCGTAGCGGAACAGCGGATCGCCGGTGGCCTGGAAAACTTCCGCATACAGCGCCAGCAGCACGCCGTTGTCGTACAGCATCTTTTCGAAATGCGGAATCTGCCAAGCGGCGTCCACGGAATACCGGCAAAACCCGCCGCCGATCTGGTCGAACAAGCCGCCTTCCGTCATGCGCCGCAAACTGGTGGCGACCATGCCCAGCGCGGCCTCGTCCTGCCCGTCGCTGCGCCGCCAAGCGCTCAACAAGAATTCCAGATTCGCCACCTGCGGGAATTTGGGCGCGCCGCCAAAACCGCCGTTGTCGGTATCGAAATCCGCCTCCAGGGCACGCCGGGCGCGGGCCAGGACGGCCTCGTCGGGCGCTTCGCTGCCGCTCCCCTGCCCCACCGAGCGCAGGATGTCGGCGATGGAATCGCTGTGCTGGCGCA
The DNA here is from genome assembly GCF_054333355.1 of Methylomagnum sp. Lineage (NCBI taxonomy): Bacteria > Pseudomonadati > Pseudomonadota > Gammaproteobacteria > Methylococcales > Methylococcaceae > Methylomagnum > Methylomagnum sp. The sequence goes on from NZ_JBTEKS010000006.1 coordinate 2,309, forward strand.
GGTCGTCCTGATTGCCGTGGTAATACCCGGCCACCCGTTGCAGAAGGGTGACGAAGGCGGGCAATTGATAACGGGCCTCCTTGGGGAAATAGGTGCCCGCGAAGAACGGCAGATGGTTGTGGGGATTGAGCATCACCGTCAGCGGCCAGCCGCCGGGGCGGCGGGTCATGATCTGGTGGGAAAGCTGGTAAATCTTGTCCAGGTCCGGGCGCTCCTCCCGGTCCACTTTGATGTTGACGAACAGCTCGTTCATCACGGCGGCGGTGGCGGCGTCCTCGAAGGACTCGTGGGCCATGACATGGCACCAGTGGCAGGCCGAATAGCCGATGGACAGCAGGATGGGCTTGTCCTCCCGGCGGGCGCGTTCCAGGGCTTCCTCGCCCCAGGGATACCAATCCACGGGATTGTCGGCGTGTTGCCGGAGGTAGGGACTGGTCTCGTGGCTCAGGCGGTTGGGTCCGTTTGGATTGGCTGAATTCATGGGACAGGTCTCCGGGATGGGTGTGGATGATTTGACAGTCGGGCGACGGGGGAATCCCTCGCGCATGGCGGGTTGTTTTGGTTTTTCGCCGACCGGAACCATACCGGGAAATCGCCGCCGGGCTAACCGGGGATGAATGAATGGTGTGTTGAGTTTCGTAGTTTCATAGGATGGGTGCAGCGCAGCGAAACCCATCATGCCGCCCGACCCGGAGTGATGGGTTCCGCTAGAGCATTTTCATTTTGGGTTTACGGCGTTCACGTAGGCCGACTCGGTTTGCGAAACCGAGTAGGCCTTTCTCGCCGCCGTACGCTCATGTTGAAAACGCTCTAAGGCTCCACCCATCCTACGAATCACTATTCCCCAATCAACTCAAAGGCGTTGCCGTCCGGGTCGCGGCAGAACAAGGCTGGCCGACCCGAGCGGCTAAGGGTGTAGGGAATGCCCGCTTGATCGAGTTCGGCCCTCAACGCGGCGAGGTCCGCCACCCGCAAGGCGATATGGCGGTCGCGCCCGCCGTGTTCCGGCTTGGGCAGGCCGAATTCCGGGCTGGACAGGGAGAGCAGGTGGACTTGCTGGGGACCGATGTCATACCACACGCCGTCGAAGCCCATGGCCGGGCGCTGATCGCTGGGCGTGAGGCCGAGAACGCCCTCGTAGAATGAGCGGGCGCGCTCCAGGTCGGAGACCATCAGGGAGGCGTGGTGCAGGGCGATGATTTTCATGGGCGGGGCGTGGGGAATTCGATGAGGGTGATGTGTGAGCTGGGGGCGGGCTTCGGTGGGAGCGGGCTTCAGCCCGCGAACCGGCGCGGCTGTCGCGGGCTGACGCCCGCTCCCACAGAATCAAGAAATCCCGCCTCCCCTTCCGCGAGGATTTCCACCCGGCCATCGGTCAGATTCCGCGCCCAGCCCACCAGCCCCAGGCCGACCGCCTGCTCACGGGCGGTGCCCCGGAAATACACGCCTTGCACCCGGCCCGACACCCAGACATGGACCCGCTTGGTCATGGCGCAGCCCCGTCAAATCAACAGCTCCACGGTGGCCGGATGGCTCAGGAACGCCGTGGGGCTGGCGGTCAGCCCATAAGCCCCCGATTGCAGTACGGCAATCAGGTCGCCGACCTGGGCGTGGCCCAGCGGCATCTTGTCCGCCAGGAGGTCAAGCGGCGTGCAGAGCGGCCCGACCACCGAGGCGGATTGGGCGGGCTGGTCGGACGCCACCCGGTCGCCCACCAGCACGGGGTAATTCTTGCGGATGACCTGCCCAAAGTTGCCCGACGCCGCCAAGTGATGATGCAGTCCGCCATCGACGACCAGGAATATCTGGCCCCGCGATTCCTTGCGGTCGATGACCCGGGAGACATAAACGCCCGCTTCGCCGACCAGGTAGCGCCCCAGCTCGATGACGAATTCCGCCTCGGGGAAATCGCGGCGGGCGGCGGGCATGAGTTCGGCCAAGTGGCTGCCCACCGCCGCCAAATCCAGCGGCGACTCGCCCGGAAAATACGGAATGCCGAAACCGCCCCCCAGATTCAGCAGCCGCACCGGGCCGGGCGCGGCGGCGGCGAGGCGGCGGGCCAGCTCGAAGGTGTTGCGCTGGGCCTCCATGATGGATTCGGCCTTCAAGTTCTGCGAGCCGGAGAAGATGTGGAAGCCGTAAAACTCGACCGGCAAATCCCGCATCCGCGCCAGCAGGGCGGGCACTTGCTCGGCGTCCACGCCAAACTGCTTGGGACCGCCGCCCATCTTCATGCCGGACGCCTTGAGTTCGAAATCCGGGTTCACCCGCACCGCCACCTTGGGCTTGACGCCCAGAGCCGCGCCCACTTGGGCCAGGATGTCCAACTCCCGCGCCGATTCCAGGTTCACCACGATGCCAGCGGCGGCGGCTTGGCGGAGTTCGGTCTCGCTCTTGCCGGGACCTGCGAAGCTGATCTTGTCCGGGGCCATGGGCGTGTCCAGCGCAACCTTCAACTCGCCGCCGGAGGCCACGTCGAAGCCGTCCACCAGCCCGGCGAAATGCTGGACCACGGCGGGCATGGGATTGGCCTTGACCGCGTAATGCAGGTGAATATCGGGCGGCAGGGCGGCGCGTAATTCCGCCACCCGCTGCGTTAATAGGCGGCGGTCGTAGGCGTAAAAAGGCGTGCGGCCAGCCCGTTCGGCGAGGCGGTTTAGGGGTATGCCACCCAGTTGGAGGCAGTTATCAATAATTGGAAACAAAGGCGGAAAGGTATGCTGCAAACTCACGGTCGAATACTCCGCGGGCGGTTTAATGCTTATTAAATTTTTATCGTTCCCACGGTCTCCGTGGGAACGCCTAAGGGGACGCTCCCGCACCCCATGACGCAGAGCGTCTAAGGATACGGATACATTCCCACGGAGACCATGGGAACGATGGGCAAATCTTATTACTCACCCCAAACCGCGATATTGGCGAATTAATTCCCGGTCGGATAATACGGTGTCGGATTTGCGCCCCAGAAAATAAAAGGCCGAAGCGGAATCATAGGCCGCTGGACACCGGGCCAGCCAGCGGTCGAAATATTTGATGGGAAACACCAGCAAGCGGGCCAGGGTTCTTAGCTTGGAATATCCCCATTTATTATTTCCGGCGAATCCCGCCATGAACCGCTCAAAACTCCAGGTCATCACCATCGCCGGGCCGTTGGCGACCCCGCTACACTCCTCGGTGAAGCGCCGGAATAAACGCCTGTGACCAAGATGGGTGAACCGGGTGAAATCGTAGCGGCCCATATGCACCTGCTGCATGAAGGGGGTCACGGAAAACACATGAGCGCCCTGGCGTAATACCCGGTGGATTTCCTCCACGCAACGGTAGGGATCGGCCACATGCTCAAGCACAGCGTTGACGATAACCGCGTCGAAAGAATCGTCCACGAACGGCAGGTCATGGGCGTCGCAAACCAGATGGGTCAGGGTGCCCAAGGCCACATCGGTATAGAGGATAACGCCATCATCCGGCAGCTCCATGACGTGATCCCCCGCGCCAATCACCAGAATGCTGGGCCTTCCCGAGCAAGCCTCATTAACCCGCCGCAATACTTCGGTCATGGGCAGGTCCATGGCGGAATACGAGCCATCGGGTAAAGTCCCGGCCAAAAACCGCTTCAACCTAGCCAGTGGCGACAAATATTGGCCATCATTGCTGATATTCATCGTGGTGGTGATACCCGCCCGATAATCATCAATGGAAAACACGCTGTTGTTTTCATTAATGAGAATAGGACGGCCATTCACCAAAGGAAATTCGGCACCGCAGTCACCACAATTCAACCCCAACTCGTGGGTTGTCAGTGCAGCGGCTTTGCAGCAAGGGCACGCAAGCACTTCAATTAAGGCGATTTTCATAATCATTACCCATCCATGGGAAAAATCGTTATTCCAAGCCAGCGCTTGGCAAGCTTAATCAGGTATCCGTTACATGGTAAGCATGATTGCCAAACCGATTCCTGATTAGTAAGAATCTTCAGTCGAAATAAAAATATCCGCCATTCCGGCGAGGGCACCGGAATCCAGTGTCCAGGAAGGGCAAGTCGATAGCGCCGTAAATCCTGCCTCCACTGGAAATTTCGCTATCATCCTTGGCCTGAATCCAGACCCCATTATTGCATAGCCAATTCGGTCTCATAGCTATTAGGAATGATCCTTATAAAAGGCTGCGGATCGTCTTCTAAAAATACCGGGGCAATAACCGATCCATCCTTGCTTATCATCCCCGGCATGTAATGATACTTTAAAACCAGTGGCTGGCCCGCGCCATGGGGACTCCTAATGACCAAGCGATTGGTGGCGCTGGCGGTCACGCTGCCCTCGCCCTCAAGGAAGTAACTCAGCGGCTGTTCAACCACATAGGTTTGCACAGCCCCACTCTGCAAGCCAAGCTCAAGTCCCGGCTGCCCGGCGAGATAGCGTTTGCTGGCCGGGGAATGCGCCGCAATCCAACCAATATTATATAACTTCAAGTAAGCCGCGAATTGGGTCCGGGGAATCGCTTCAATCGGCTTGCCAAAGGCATGACCATCCCAGAACCCGGCGAAAAACAAATAGGGATATGGGCCACCGATAAATTCCCTATCACCCGTTTTGGCCAATAGCCCCGCCAAATGCGCTCCATCATGAATCCTGCCAAGGGAGGTTTCGAACAGCACCCTGCCTTGTTTGTTGGTATGCGTATTCAGCCAATCCGCTAATCCAAGGCCGGTGTCCCCGAAGCCACGCACCTCCGGGGGTGCCATGCCATAGCGCCCGGTACTGGTGACAGAAAGTTCCCGGCTCAATTCGAGGCCGACAAAACCAAGGACGCCAGCGGCGAAAAAAAGTATCGCCCAATTTGGATAGCGTCCTGATTGCCTTGTCTGCAAACCCGATATGGCTTCGTTAATCCCCACAGCGGCGGGTATTACCAAAAAAAGGTACGCCATACAGCCAAACCGATTTGGTTGCACCGCACCAAGTGCCGGGATGGCCGCGCCAAAGGCGGCGAATAGCGCCAGGAAAATCCACATGAACAGGAAAATGCGGACTATTTCCATGGTGCGGGGAATACTGCGGACCTGCCACGCCGCCCATAAGGCGGTAATGACGAGCAAGGGATTAAGCTTGGCACCCATGCCGGGCGCACGCCATAAGCCAAGCAACTCCAGGCCAAAGATTCTAGCGTCCACCGCTTTTTGGTATGGATCGCCCGCATTGGTGATGCCCGGCAAATCCAGCGTCGGCATGATCCAGAACAAATTAGGCAATAAACTGAGCAAAGCGATAACACTCAGCTTTGGGAATAGGCGCGAAGGAGAATACTGACCCCAACGGCTTACCAATAACGCCAAACCGTAAACCGCCACCGCGAGGGGAAACAACGGGTGCAGCAAAAACAGCAGCCCCCCTGATAAACCCAGCGCGAGCGGGATTTTCCAGCCATACTCGTCCATGACCAATCTGGACAGCAAAGCGCAATAAGGCAATGTGGCAAACGACGCCAGCACAAAAGAAACCATCCCGGCGGTATGATACCAATGGAAGGCGGAAACCCACCAAAGCAGCAATCCAAATAGGCTGGCTAAACCTATCACCCGCCGCCAAAATCCCAGTATCAACGCCGCCAATGGCGCGCATATCGGGGCTATCAAAGAGGCAAAAAAGACATAAATCTTGTAGATTTGGACTTGCGTCAATACCGGCTTGAACAAGTAAGCCAACAACGCGGGCAATTTCCCGCTGGCATTATAGGGCAGCCCCCCCAAATAACCGGCATTGAAGCGCGGCTCATACCCCATCAACCGGCCTTGCTCCAATAATCCCGAAGCGATGTCTAGCTGATATAAATGATAAGCATGGTCAATGGTGAGCAAGGGTTTGTCGCTCACCAGTTGGGAAAGCGGGAAAACCCTGGCGAGAAAAGCCAATTGAATGAGCAGAATCGGCGCCGCGACCAACAGGATGGAAGGCGATGACTCATTTCTAGTCATGGCTACGCCGCTTGGAATAAATCCGCCAACGCCATACCGAGCCGCTTGCGGTCGATCTTGCCATTGGGATTGCGGGGCAGCGGCTCGTGGCGGGCAATGATCTGGGTCGGCGCCATGAAGCCCGGCAAGTCCCGCTTGCACGCCTCCATCAGTTGAGCGCTGATGGCGTCGCCGTTGTTGATCGCGTAGGCAACCAGCACCACGGCTTGGCCCAGCACCGGATGATCCACGCCCACCGCCGCCACCTCGGCCACCAAGCCGGTGGCGTAGGCGACTTCCTCCACTTCGGTGGGGCTGACCCGGTAGCCGGAAGTCTTAATCATCTCGTCGCGGCGCCCGATGAAATACAGGAAGCCCTCCTCGTCCATCCGCACCGTGTCGCCGGACCACACCGCCATTTCGGTGAGGGGCAGGCCCGCCAGTTGGCCGGGCGCGGGCTTGTAGCGCTCGGCGGTCTTCTCGGGATCATTCCAATAGCCCAAGGCCACATGGATGCCGCGATGCACCAACTCGCCCGGCTCGCCCGGCGCGCACGGGCCGCCGTCTTCCCGCACCACCAGGATTTCGGCGTTGGGGATGGCCTTGCCCATGGAATCGGGGCGGCGGTCCACCTCGTCGGGCGGGAGATAAGTGGAGCGGAACGCCTCGGTCAGGCCATACATCAGATAGGGCTTGGTCTTGGGCAGCTTGGCCCGCAGCGCGTCCAAAGTGGGCTTGGGCATGTGCCCGCCGGAATTGGTGAAATAGCGCAGATGGTCGGCCACGCCTTCGGGCCAATCCAGTTGCGCCAATTGCACCCACAGCGGCGGCACGGCGGCGAGTCCGGTGATTTTCTCCCGCGCCGTGGCGCGTATCACATCGCGGGGCAGCAGATAGTTCATCAGCACCGCGCAGGCGCCCACATGGAAGCTGGTCGTCAGTTGCGACAGGCCGTAGTCGAAGGACAGGGGCAGCACCGAGAGAATGCGGTCGTCGGGCGTGTTCTCCAAATATTGGGAGACGCTGACCGCCCCGGCCACGATGTTGCGGTGGGACAGCACCACGCCCTTGGGCCGGCCCGTGCTGCCCGAGGTGTAGAGAATCGCCGCCATGTCCTGGTCAATCACCCGATGCGGGGCATGTTCGGGCGCCTGGGTCCGCTCGGACCAGTTCACCATTTGGAGACCATCCAGCGGCGCGGCGGACGCCTCGCCCACCAAGACGATGGTGCGGAGGGCGCGGCAACGGGCGAGAGTTTCCCGCAACAATTCCAGCCGCTCGGGCGATGTGACCAGAATCCGCACATCGCAATCGGTGAGGATGTGGCCCACCTGCTCGGGCTTCAGCAACGGGTTGACTGGCACGAACACGCCGCCCGCCGCCGCCGCGCCGAACAGCGCCACCACGGTATCGACGCGCTTTTCCAAGTAGACGGCGACCCGCTCGGCGCGTCCGATGCCCAGGGCTAGCAATAGATTCGCCGCCCGCTGGGTTTCTTCCAAAAGCTGCCCATAGCCAAGCGCCCGGGTTCCTTCCGCTAAGGCAGGGCGGGCGTGATGAACCTTGTCACCATTCACCAAAAAGGCTTGCAAAACTCCATTCATAATCAATCCTTCTGGCCTTGAGCCGGTTTAAATAACGCGCTTCGATAGGCTTGCAAACGCCGTAGCCAACCCCACCGATAGCCATTGAGGTGATATAGAACGCGGATGGCCTCGGTCCAGCGCCTATGCCACTCCATCACCTTGCCATAAAACTCGATGCGCTCCAATTCCGCCGCCGCGAAGGCGTCGCGGAAAATCTCATAGTGCATCAGCATGGCGGGCGAAAAATCCGCCAACGATTCGTCATAAGCGGTCTTAAGAATTACCAGCACGCCATCATATTGGATACATATATCCATGGCCGCAATATTGCCATTGAGAGTGTACTGATAAATCTTCCCCAACCCCATCCCGCAATAGGCTTGCAATAGGTCAATATAAAATTGACCCTGACTATTGTCCGCGTGAACCGCCGTGCCTTCCCGTGACTTCCAACCGGCGCTTTCCAGCCGTCCATAATTTTCGATGGCCTGCCGCACTTGGCCGGAATCGGTGATGCAATCCAAGCGGGGGGATAAACCCGCCTTTTCCAGCTTATTATTAGCCTTCCGCACATTTTGGCGCAGATTCTTACCCCGGCTGTTCCAATAGGCTTCGAAACCCTCTGCCAGCGCGATCCGGGCGGTTTGGATGTAATCAATGGTACACAGGCCATCAGAATCGCCGGGCCGGGCCAATATCTCGGGGTCTTGCTGGGTGATACCCAGCAGGAATGAGACGCCGGGCAGCGCCGCCAGCAGTCCGGGGGTGGCTTCCGACAAATCCACATCGGGCTTGGACAGCCAAAAGCCAAGAGGTGCCTGGGCGGGCTGGAATGTGTTCCAAATCCCGAAGGCTCCCTGCCGCAGCACGCACATAACGACCGGAGAATCCGCGCCCTCCCCATGGGCCAAGATTTCCCGCCCCGTGCCAAATGCCCGCAAGGCGACCCTCAAAAAGTGGCTGGTTAGCACCGGGGAGCGCGGCCCCTCACTATTAAGCCTGTCCCACCGTTCCGCATGATACTCAAAGTCCTGGATTGGACAAATATGCCATTTCACTAGCTGTACACCCCATTATTTTCAGGTATGGCGATGCGCCATTAAGCATTTTCTAATTCCATCCCTGAGCCTACCAAGAAACTGGATCAATATGCCCTTACTACCGCTCAAACTTAGCGGATCATAAGCCACAACGCCCCACCGCTCTCGGCGGTGGCTCATCCAATCCCCCTTATAACTGTCGTCGCCGACCAGATAATCCACCTCGGCGACGTTATCCACATCCATCACATGCCTCATTAGATGGATGGTCAATAATGTTCCCGCCGACAGCGCGGAAAACTTTTCATCATAGGCCAGCTTATAAATGGCGGCGCGGCCATGGCAGATAATCCATATCTGGGCCGCTACGGGCTGCCCGTCATAATAAGCCAATCCAAACCGCAGCCAACCACGGGTGGCACATAATCGCATCAGATTGGGTATGAAACTGGGGTAAGGCTCGGGATGCTTCCAACTGGAGGAATATATTCTTTCCCAGGCCCGGATAATCTCATCGAGCGGCGTCCCCGATCCCTGGCTAACAATCTCGAAACGTCCCCGCCCATTTGCCAGAAACTTTCTTTCTCGGCGCTGGGCCAGCTTCCGTATCTGGGAAGGCCGTTCCCGGAAATACTCGGCGAACGGGCGGTGCCCCGTGGGCAGATAATGATTGCCAAAGCAAAAGAATCGGAATGTGGCTAGACCGCAAAGCCGCAAGGCTGGCTCCAAAACCGCCAGCGAGGGGTGGCCGATATCCATGGCATCCAGGCGCAGCGCCGACGCGCCCGTGTCGCGGATAAGGTATCTCAATGCCACGGCCAATTCTTCCGGGGTCACGCCAGCGGCCAGCAAGGGCCGATACAGGGAAGAATAAAACGTGACCAGCCCCACGACCTGGAACTGTTTGGTCGAGGGCTGGATTAATAATGGCAATATTGCCCGGATTCCCCCTTCCCCGACCATGACATAAAATAGGGGGCGGGCGTTTTCCGGCAGGGCGCTGGACACCAGCAATTGAAACCAATCCCTGGATAAATCGAAACTTTCCCGCTCCCCTTGCAAAAACAAGGCCGCGCATTCCGGCGGCAACGACAAAATATCCTCATAGCGGCGAATCGCAAGGTTTTCGTGAGCCTCGCCCCGTCCGACCCTGTACGCTTCCAATATTAGCTCCGCCATTTTTGAGATATGTCACGATAAACGTCATAAAGGCAGGCCAAGGCGGGGTTGCGGAAAACCATGACATGCTTGATTCGCCGCGTGCCCGTGGCCCAGGCCAATTGATTCTGGGTGGCGTTGGTATAGAACTCGATGGCCTTGCCGTGCTTCTCGGTGAACGCCCTTTCCACAAAATCGTGAAGCAGCAGGATGCCGGGGGCAAACTCGGATAGGCTTTCGTCATAGGCGGTTTTCAAAACGATATATATATTCGCCCCATAAACGATTAGCCGGGACGCCGCGATCCGTCCTCCCAGCCAATACTCGACCACCTCCGCCTGACCCGTCTCCGCAAACCGGGCCATCACCTCCGAATAAAACCGCCCCTGAATATTATTGATATGCACCGCCGTGCCCGCCGCGCCTTTCCAGCCAGTGGATTCCAGCATTCCATAACGGGCCACCGCTTCGCGCATCTGTTCCGGTGCCGTCAGTACACGCAGTTCCGGTTGCCCGAAGGTTTTGCTCACCCGCCTCTGATAGCGGCGGATATTTTTTTGCAAATTATTAGAGCGGCCATCCCAATAGCTCTCGAACGAACCAGCCAAGTCGATATTCATGGTCAGCGCGTGGCGCTCCCTACGGACCCGCTTCATTTGCCTCGAGAACAAAGGCGCCAGGGTGAACCTGGGGTCTTGGCATAACAGCTCCACAATCACGGCCCAGGACGGCAATGCCTTGAATAGGCTGTCCAGCAATTCCGGCCTTTCGATCAGGACTGGAGCCGATTGCAGGGAGGCGGGCACGAACTGGGTCCAGATGGCGGGAAAGCCAGGGCGGCGTGGGTACAAAAGAATGATGGCGTCCACCCCGGCGGGGGAGGTGTGGACGCATAAATGTTCGCGGCGCGTTCCGAAACAACGCAGCAGGGCTTCGACGAGGCGGCTGTCCCGGAACGGATGTCCGCCATACAAGCGCTGATTCAAGCCATCCCACGCTTCCCGCCATTCACCCAGCCCATCCGCCACCGGAATAATCTGCCAGCTCATCCCGTGGCGACCCGTGCGGCCACGGTCCGCACCAAGTCCAGCATCCAATCCAATTCGTCGGGGCGAATAGCCTGGTGACAAGGCAGTTGCAGCAGCCGCACCCGGTAGTCCCGCGCCACGGGGCACGCCGTCACGGCCATGTCTTCCCAGCGCCAGAGCGGCATTCCGGCCAGCTTGATGGCGTGGAACACCAGCCCGTCGGCGTCGGCCAGCACGGGAAAGGCGTAGGGCACGACGCCCTCGGGCAAGTCCGGGAACAAGGGACAGAGGCCCGGCACATCCCGCACGCCGTCCAGCCAGCGCCGGTAGTTGGCCCGCCGCCGAGCAACCAGTCGCCCCGTCGCAGTGATGGAAACCAGCCCACGGGAAAGCCGCAATCCCGCCAAGTCCACGCCCTCCGGCTGAAATGTCGGGACGCCGGGCCGACCGCCCCCCGCCTGCGCGAGACGAGCGGCCACGGCCCTGGCCCGCGCCATCAACGCCTCGCCGTCGATGGGCGGCAGCGATTCGCGACGCCACACACGCCGCGCGCCCTGCGCCAACCCAGCGGCCCCCGCCTTGAGTTCGGCCAGCGCTGGCGGACGACCCAGCGGGGCGGCGGAACCGCCGCTGTTGTCCCGCAACATCGCGCCATCCCGCACCGGGAAAAACTTCCACGCGCTGGCGATGGCGTAGTCGCCAAACGTCCCCACGGGCTGGCCGCGATGCTCGCCGAAAAAGGCGTGGGCGCAATCCTCAATCAGCGCGATGCCGTGCCGGGCGCAGAAGGCCCGCGCCTCGTCCAAGGCGTTGGTAAAGCCAAAATAATGGGAAAGCAGCATGGCCCGGACGGCTCCGTCCGCCGCCAGGGCGTCCAGGGCGGCGAAATCGGGCCGCAGGTCGGCGGTCACAGGATAGAAGCGGGTTTCGGCGTCCAGGTGAAGGGCTGGCTCCACCATGCTGCGGCAATGCAAGGCGGGCAACAACACGGCGGTTTCCCGGCCCACCCCGGCCCGGCGCAGGGCTTCCGCCAGCGCGTAGCGGCCAAAAGAAAAGAAGGACAAAGGGCCGCGTTGAAAGGCGGAGGATATGAGCGGATTCGCCCCGCCCATGAACGCGCTCCAGCCGGGAACGGGAAGCATGGGAAGGATGGCTCTGGGATAATCGCCGGGGTCAACGACCAGGGGATAAAAGCTTAAAGGTTGCATAGTAAAGAATCATATCGCGGGATTCCCGTGGAAGTAATATAAAATGGCACAAACAACCAAGGTTCCCCTCATGAATGTTGAAGAAAACGTAAAAAAAGTCCTTGCCCAAGCCCTCCAAATCGGTGCCCGCGTGGATAGCCTGCGTGCTGATTCTCCCCTGTTGGGTGCCCTGCCCGAACTCGACTCCATGGCCGTCGTCACCGTCCTGACCCTGCTGGAAGAACATTTCGGCTTCACGGTGGAAGACGACGAAATCAGCGCCGACACCTTCACCACCTTCGGTGCCCTCACCGGCTTTGTGGAACAAAAACTCAATGGCTGAGACGGTCTCCGGGGCGGTGGACATCAACCCCTTCTTCCTGCCCAGCCCCCGAGGCCCGTTGTTTTGCCTCTCCCTCGCGCCCGCCAACCAGCCAGCGCGGGGGGGCATCCTCTACCTCCATCCCTTCGCCGAGGAAATGCACAAGTCCCGCCGCATGGCCGCGCTGCAAGCCCGCGCCTTCGCGGGGGCGGGCTACGCCGTGCTGCAACCGGACCTGACCGGCTGCGGCGATAGCGCCGGGGATTTCGGCGACGCGGATTGGGAATCGTGGAAAGACGATGCGCGTCTGGCCCACGCCTGGTTAAACCAACAAGGCGTCGCCTCAATCACCTTGTGGGGGCTACGCACGGGTGCCTCCCTGGCGGCGGAACTGGCCCGCGAACTGACCGGCATTGACCGGCTGGTCCTGTGCCAGCCGGTGGTCAATGGCGACGCGTTCCTCAACCAATTCCTGCGCATCAAGCTGGCGGGCGAGATGCTCTCCGCCGGGCAGGCCCAATCCGGGACCAAGCGGCTCCGCGCCCAATTGGAGGCCGGGGACAGCGTGGAAGTGGGTGGCTACCGACTCAGCCCGGCCCTGGCCCGAGCCTTGGCGGGCTGGAAACTCGCCGACCATGTTCCGCCCTGCCCCACCCATTGGTTTGAAATCGGCGCGGGCGAAGCCCTCAGCCCCGCCAGCCAACGGGTCGCGGACGCCTGGCTCGCGGCGGGCACCGCCTTGACCACCCGCCCGGTGGTCGGCGAACCCTTCTGGGGCACCCAGGAAATCACCGAATGCCCCGCCCTGCTGGCGGCCACGCTCAAGGAGTGCGCGGCGTGACCGGCCCGCATTGGCGCGAGCGGCCCATCGTCTTCGCCTGCGAGGGCGACCGGCTCATGGGCATCGCCGCCCTGCCCGACCAGCCCAGCGACACAGGGCTAGTCATCGTGGTGGGTGGACCCCAATACCGGGCGGGCAGCCATCGCCAATTCACCCTCCTGGCCCGCCATCTGGCCGGGGAAAACGTCGCCTCCCTGCGCTTCGATTATCGCGGCATGGGCGACAGCGAGGGCGACCCGCGCAACTTTGAATCCATCAACGCCGACATCCGCGCCGCCGTGGACGCCCTGCTTGAACAGGTGCCGGGACTCACTAAGATTATCCTCTGGGGATTATGCGACGCCGCCTCGGCTGCGTTGTTCTACGGATATACTGATTCGCGTGTGCGTGGGATGGTTTTGCTTAATCCTTGGGTGCATAGCGAAGCAAGCGCCGCCCACGTTAGGCTTAAGTATTATTACTGGAATAGGCTAAAACAGCCCTCATTCTGGAAAAAGCTACTAGTCGGCAAAGTGGGCGCGGTTGTATCCTTAAAAGAAATATTTGGCAGTGTCGGCAAACTGACGGCGCGACTGACCGTCAAGGCGGCGGTGCCATCCAATAGCCAGCTCGACACCCCCCACCGGGGTTTCATTGAGCGAATGCGGCATGGACTCACCTGCTTCGAAGGCAAGGTATTAATCCTATTAAGCGGCCAGGACGCGACCGCCCGGGAATTCGAGCTATTAATCAATGGCGACGCGGCTTGGATGAAAGCCTCAACATCGCCAAATGTCGAGATTCATAGTATCCCCGAAGCGAATCATACCTTTTCGAGCCAGCCGTGGCGCCAGCGGGCCACCATTGAGACGGCCAGTTGGATACTGGTGAATCAATCCGAGCCATTCCAGGAGTTCCCGCAATGAAAAAGCATTTGGTGTTAATTTCCATCTTTCTGGCGAGCGGAACCGCGTTGGCAGACCCGCCCGTGAACATGGCGGAGGTTGCCCGGTTGCCGCCTTATTGCCGGGGCGTCCAACAAATCAGAAGCATCAGCAAAGACCCCATTCCCATAGAGCAACACATACAACAGTACGGCTTTGAATATACCCACCTGCATCACTACTGCTGGGCGCTAAATTCGGAAAACAAAGCGATGGTTATGCTTGATAAGCGCGCCAGGAACAGCCTGTTATTTTATTCTCTCAGCGACATTGAATATGTTATCGAACGGGCGCGCCCAGCCTTCGTTTTTCTACCGGAAATTCATACCGGCAAAGCCCGGATCCTGTCCCAGCTAGGCCGGGATGTCGAGGCATTTACCGCGCTAAATAAGGCGCTACAATTAAAGCCAGACTACTGGCCAGCCTCCATGCGCTTAAGTGACTACTATAAGAAACACGGCGACCTGGAAAACGCAAAAAAGGTGCTAGTTAAAGCCCTCGAAAAAACTCCTAATGTCAAAATTATTCAAAAAAGACTTAGTGAGCTAAGTGCGGCAAAATAACCCATCATGAACTCCACTACTTACGTGAGTGATCGGCCACTGGTTTCAGTGGTGATACCTGCCTATAACAACGAGCTGCATATCGGGGAAGCTATCGACAGCGTGCTGGCTCAGGATTATGAACCGATAGAAATTATTGTTGTTGACGATGGCTCGACAGACGGAACGCCCGATGTTGTTTCTGCTTATGGAAAACGGGTCATTTCTTTGCGCCAGGAAAACCAGGGATCGGCGGTGGCCCGCAATCTGGGCGTCAAATCGGCGAATGGGCAATATATCGCCTTCCTCGACGCGGATGATACCTGGTGGAGACACAAGCTTAGTTATCAGATTAGCGAATTGGTCGGCAGCGGTTATCGGATGGCTTATAGCCGCTTTATCTGGTGGGAACCCGATGCGGCGGGCCGCTATAGCGTGGCCGATGCCGAGCTTGAACTCGCCAATAATCCCCGGCTTTCGTCGGCGGTGCTGGCCTCGGGTTGGATATATGCGGATTTATTACTGGATTGCATCGTGTGGACTTCCACGGTCATCGCCGAGAAATCCCTACTGGAGGAAACCGGCTTGTTCGATCCAGAATTACGCCAGGGGCAGGATTATGACCTGTGGTTAAGGCTATCCAGAATCTGCCCGATGCTCGGACTGGAACGTCCCACCGCGCTATATCGTCGGCACTCGGCCAGCATCACCGGCAGCGTTAAGCCTATCAATTATCCTTACCTAATTCTGTCCCGCTCGCTCAGGCGTTGGGGCGACGCCTCGCCGGATGGCAGGCAGCCCGCGCAAGTATTATTGACCGCAAGGCTGTATAAATCCTGCTTTGATCACGGCTACGCCCATTTGAAGAATGGCGATCCAAAGGTCGCCATGAAATCTCTGGCCGAATCAACGAAATACTCAGGACTCCGCCTTAAAACGCTTGTCCTCATGGCGCAAGCATTTCTAAAGGGCATAGCCTAAAAATCCCACTCAAAACTGCGCTAGATGTGCCTGCTGGGCCAGCTCCAAAACAAGCCATCCGGCTTGAGAATATAACAATAAGACCTTGGCATAGGGTGTCGTGCCTCGCCCAAATCTATCCCGTAAGTCAATGATTTAGGCCGAATCTGATGATTCGACTTACCCAGAGCCCAGGCTAATACCACCAATCAATTACCTCCATCACCGGAAATTTCAGATGAGTTTCGACCTTGCACAATACCGGAATAGCCAGCGTGAGCGGGATCGAATCGCCGACCTGCTGAGCCTGCTTCCTAGCGCGTTAGATTCCGTATTGGAAATCGGTGCCCGCGACGGCTTCATTTCCAAGCTGTTGACCCGTCACTTCAAGCAAGTGACCGCCTTAGACCTTGAGAAACCGCTCATCGCCGATCCTGCCGTTCAATGTGTGAAAGGTGACGCGACCGGCTTGGAATTTCCCGATGCTTCGTTTGATTTGGTTTTTTGTAGCGAAGTCCTAGAACACATCCCCGAGCCTTTGTTGCAAAACGCCTGCGGGGAATTGACCCGTGTCGCGAAACACTATGTGCTGGTGGGAGTCCCCCACCGGCAAGATATTCGGATGGGCCGCACCACCTGCTATTCCTGTGGCGGGAAAAACCCGCCATGGGGTCATGTGAATAGCTTCGATGAAACTCGCCTGAAAAAGTTATTCCCGGACCTGATGGTCGAAAAAATATCTTTTGTCGGAACAGCGGAAGGGGGCACGAATTTCTTGGCCTGCCAACTCATGGACCTCGCCGGAAACCCCTATGGCACCTATGACCAAGAGGAAACCTGCATACACTGCGGTGCCCAACTCAAGAATCCTCCGCCCCGTACTTTCATGCAAAAGGTATTCACCAAACTCGCCGTTTATGCGACCAGCCTTAGCAGACGCTTTGAGAAAGGACATGCCAATTGGGTGCATATCCTATTTAAGAAGCCCCATCCGTAACCACGCCGATTCCCCGTAGCTCCAGCCCCGCGAAGCCCTGGCCGACGCCCCGGCGCGTCCCGGAGCGGAGACCATCGGCGAAGCCTCCACCCCCTTCCCAGCCATCTAGCGGGCGCTGAATGACCATTTCCAACAAACCGATCAAACAGGTTTCGGCGGCCCGGGGCGCCGTCTTATCGGTGACGATGCGCTGGACCGACCGGCTCATTGGCGTCATCAGCACCCTTATCCTGGCGCGCCTATTGGTTCCCGCCGATTTTGGGGTGACGGCCATGGCCTCCGTGGTGGTCGGACTCATCGACACCCTCTTGGACCTGGGCGTCAACATGGCCTTGATCCAGAACCGCAACGCCTCCCGCGCCGATTTCGACACCGCTTGGACCTTGCGATTGCTCCAAGCCATCCTCGCCGCCGCGTTGATCGGCGGCGGCGCGCCACTGGCGGCGGACTATTTCCACGACGAGCGCGTGACCGATGTCATGCGCGTCATGGCGGTCAGCGTGCTGGTTGGGGGGCTGGACAATATCGGCGTGGTCGCCTTCCAGAAGAACATGGAGTTCGGGCGCGACTTCCGGTTTTTCTTCCTGCGCAGGCTGGCCGGATTCACGGTGACGCTCTCGCTGGCCTTCCTGCTCCGCTCCTATTGGGCCATGGCGCTCGGCTCATTGAGCGGACGGATCGTGGGGCTGGGATTGAGCTATTGGCTGCACGATTTCCGCCCCCGCCTTTCACTCGCCCGGTTCGGTGCCCTTTGGTCGTTCTCGCAATGGGTTCTGGTGCGCAACCTCGGACACTACAGCCTGACTCAGCTCGACAAATTTCTGGTCGGCTCTAGAACCAACACCACCCTGCTGGGAGGCTACTCCCTGGCCGACGAGGTGGCGGCGATGCCCACCGGCGAAGTCCTTGCGCCATTGGGTCGAGTGCTATTTCCCAATTTCGTACAGGCGGCGCACGATGCGGAGCGCTTGCGCTGGATGTTCTCCAGAGCGCTGGGCGTGCAAACGCTGGTGGCGCTGCCCGCTGGCGTGGGGCTGGCCGCGGTGGCCCCCGACGCGATCCTGTTACTGCTGGGCGAACAATGGCTGACCATCATCCCCTTGGTTCAAATATTGGCGCTCATGAATGTGTTCGGTGCGCTGAGCCACAGTGGTATCCACTTGCTACTGGCGCTGGGGAAGGTGCGCCTACAAGCGATATTCACCTGGGTGCAACTCGCGCTACTCGCTGGCGCCACCCTGATGGTTTTCCCCGCCGCCGACGCCGAGGGCATCGCGCTTATCCGCCTGGGGATAGCGGCCTTCGGAATGATCTTCTTCTTCGGGCTAGTCCTGTACAACGTCCCTGCGGTCCGATTCACCGACTACCTCGCCCATTCCTGGCGTCCATTGCTCGCGACAGCCTTGATGACCGCCGCACTGAGTCAGACGCAGCCCCCCCCTGGCCTAATCCTCCCCGTGCGCCTGGCCGCGGCGATAGGCGTGGGCGCATTCAGCTACGCGCTGAGCATCCTGTTGCTTTGGCGCATCACGGGCTGCCGCGAAGGCACCGAATCCTACTTGCTGGACTCCCTGGGATTGAAAAAGGCCGTTCTCACCCTGCTGTGGGTGCGGCGGCGGCCCGCCCCACAGGGCAAGTGAGTCCAAAATCAGTCACGGACAAGCTGTTTCTTACGCACGAAATCCCGTGGCTTGCGTTGCGTGAGCGGAGCCAGGGCCGATGGGGGCGGGGATGGAGAAACACCGGCCCGAGCCTCCGCGACATGTTGCCGCAAGACATAACTGGACATAACCACGATGGCAACCAAGGCATAATAAAGATCAAAATAACCCATCCCTAGGAAGGCGCCTGAAACGACATACCCTACGAGGCTCACCTGAATCATTCGAAGCAAATTCGCAAGCCCCTGCATATCAGGATGAGTGTCGGCCTGCTCGGCGATGCGGCCTGCGCTAAACCAAGTGCACACGCCCAGAGCCAAGAAAATCGCCAAGCCAATAAGGCCCTGCTCCCCCATGATTTCAAAATAAATACTGTGTGCGTCATGAAAATCTTTCGGATTAGGCGCATAAACCAGAAACTGACTGGGAGAAAATGTTTCAAATCCGCCCCCGAATAGGCGGCTGCTCGCCAAATTAAATGCGAATCCCCAGGCATTCAAACGCCCCAGGGCCGATGCGTCCTTATCATAGCTGGAAATGGAGGACATCCGGTTATGCCAGGATTCTGGCATGAATTGATAAAGCACAATCCCGCTAATAATTGCCAGCATCATATAGGCAAAGCGGTTTTTACCCTTCATAACAAGAAAAATTATCATGGCGACAACCCCCACCAAGGCACCTCGGGACTGGGTGCCTAAGACAGCGAGTACGCTCAGGGCCATGGCACCAATACAAGCATATTTAACCTTGGCCGTATTAGCCTGCATCTGAAGATAGCGAATCAAAGGGATCGTCATAATCAGGGCCAAGCCAATTTCATTGTTGCCGCCAATGAAAGTTCCTGCCGGTCCCCATACATGCATCCCCCCGCCGCTCACAATCGTGAATGCCCCCCCCTTAACGCCATAAAACCCGAGTGATACGGCAATAGTCGCGACCAGAAGATTTATTCGACGGAAGTCTTTCATCACCATCATGGTAAGAAAGGTCACGAATTGGATTTTCATCACCTTGACCCACTGCGGCCAAGCGTCGTCTGGATTGAGGGCAAAAACCGTGGTGATAAACATCCAAATAACAAATATCACGAGCAGTATGGATTCCCTGGTCCAAGGAATCTTTTTGTTCTCTTTACTGAGCAATAAGGACAGTAGCGTCGTTAACGCAATCACATAGGCGAATGGCATACTGGTGGCAAACCCCCAGCACAGTCGGTGGGGATTCATATAAGCGAGCCACGACCATACCAGAATGCCAATCATGGGCGAACGCAGGATGAAGGGGACTGATCCAAAAACAAGCAAAGTGATAATAACGTCGCGCATAATATTAAAAAGCGTAATTAACCGCCATGAATTGAATGGCCCCAATCAATCCCCGGCCGCCCTGCTGGGATTTTATCGAAAAGCACTGAATCGCTAGACCTGGGCGTTTAATGCTCACCCCCGGCACTAGTTGCCCTGGGCAGATGTCATAAAGGTCAATCGCTCACGGATACCCAGACACTCAAGCCGAAGGCCATCAGCCACTTAACTCATTGGTTCTTATTGGCAAGATTAAGCCAGAATCAATAATTACCCTATCAACAATCCCCTTCCGAAATGCAATCTATTGCAACTGACTAATTCCGCAAGCTGTTTTCCATCACGACTTTTGTTTCTCGCGGTTTTAGGCATAACAAAATCTGTATGCCCATGATTTAGCCACGCCTATCATAGCCGATGGTACAAGCTTTGGCACCCAAACTCATTGGCTATTACTACCCTTTTGGCCCCGGATAGCCCCGCGAAGCTTAGCCATCAAATTCTCATGGATGGCCCAGCCCCCTAGGAATACGTAGCCTTCCAGGGCGCGGGCGGTTGATCCGCCAGTTTCTCCCGCAACGGTGCCCTGCCCCGCCAATTCAACCTTGCCGGACTATGATTCCGCGCCCCTGTCGCCAATCGCCGACGTAGCTCGGCGGGTTGGCAACAACAAACCTCAATCCTCATCCAAAGCAATTTTTGATACGTCCCAAAATCGTTGAAGTTATGAATCAATATCTAAATAGCGACATCGCAAAGCTATCTCGCTTCCATTATCTAGAGTGCTCAAACTTCTGCACAGGTTAAAGGACGCCTCAGCCATATTAAAGGTGTTTTTAAGTGATCATCATTTATGAACAACCCCAAGCCTAAGTGCCAATTATTTCAAAAACTGGCAAGGTTTTAAGTCTCGCTCGTCGTTATCTAGCGACAGCGCCATAACTTGATATTCCGGGCCATGTCATGAAGATAAATTTCAAATTCTGTCCACGCTGGACCCTGCTAAAAAAGTAACCTTTTAGCAACATTCCACCTCCCGAAAATAGGCGCACCAAACTCGATGCCCCTTATGCCATCAGGGCTATCGCCATTCGGCATGAACCCTGCGTAAAGGTTTTTCATCTTCGTTCCCTTATCGGGACAGAAGCAAACCGGGGACGATGGCTGGATTTTATGACACATCCTTTCATCCCCGGACCACCCACCCGATCTGATACATACCCGACCACCGCACATGCGAAAAACCCATTCACGCATAGGTTTATCCCCTGAGTGGACCAAGCCTCGCTTTGATTAAAGCCCCCAACCCTGGCGGTTTCATTATCTTCGAAGAATAACAAGGAGTCTGCGTCATCATGAGTTATCTGATTCCTAAACCAGCCGACTCCAGCGCCATTTTCCTGGCTATTCCTCGCCCACCCAATCTTTTGCTCTAAGCCGCCCGATTTTTAATGGTGGCACACCGGCCACCGGAATATTGAATCCGGTTCGGCCCGGGTTTCTTGTGCCGGTTATTTGTCCCGGGCGCTCCTCCCGGCGCGTTCTGGAAAATCCGCCTTAGAGCCATATCGACAGCCATCGGATCGGAGTTTCCTGTTTTTTTCAAAAGTCATTTACGAATAGAGAATAATCATGGCTATTAGTCGGAACATATTGTTTTCGATGGGTCTTTCGACCTTATTGGGGTTCGCCAACATGGCGGCGCTGGCGTCGGATCTAACGCCGCCGGGGAATTTGCTTCGCGATCCCACGCCCACCGAGTTGTCCGGGCCGTCAGCCACGGCGGGGCCGGAGATAGTCCCGCCCAAAGTGAAGCAGGGCCGCGACCGCTCGGTGATGATCGACGCGCCCAAGCTGCGGGGGGATCGGATCAGCTTGAATCTATTCGGGGACGCGGCCCTGGTCGGGGAGCGCGACCGCGTGGTCGAGGATGAACCGGGGCGCTCGGTCTGGATCGGGCATCTCCAAGGGGAACCGACCAGCGAGGTGGTCCTGGCGTTCCGGGATCAAGCCCTGTCGGGCACGGTGAAGCGGGAGAACGGGGACTTGTACGAAATCGCCTACCAAGGAAACGGCCTGCACCGGGTCCGCCAATTGGACCAGGTCAAGGTGCCCGCGCACTCCCACCCCGTCGCGGCGGGCGCCAAGTCTGGCGTCTCGCCAGCCTCAAGCCCCGCCCCGGCGACCACGGCGGCGGCCACGCCCACCACGACCATTGTGGACCTGATGGTGGTCTACACCCCCCGCGCCCGGACCAACGCGGGCGGCGTCACCGGCATCAAGGCCCGGATCGACAATGCCGTCGCCGCCGCCAATCAAGCCTACATCAACAGCTTGATCGACATGCGGCTGCGGCTGGTCTACACGGCGGAGGTGCCCTACACGGAGACCGGCAACATGTCCCGGACCCTGTATGACCTGCAAAAATCCAACGATGGGAAGATGGACGCGGTTCATCAATGGCGGAATAAATACGGGGCCGACCAAGTGGTTCTGATTTCGGCGGACGCCAATTACTGCGGCATCGGCTATCAAATGAGCCTGTTGTCCGCCGGTTTCGCGTCCTATGCCTTCGCCGTGGCCCACGACGATTCCAGATACGCCTGCCTCTCCAATCAAACCCTGGCCCACGAACTGGGCCACAACCAGGGCAACGCCCACGACCGGGCCAATTCCACCACGCCGGGCATTTACCCCTATTCCTATGGGCATCGGCTCTGCCAGGCGGGCGGTTTCCGCACGGTCATGGCGTATCCCTGCTCCGGCGCGAACACGGTTTCTTATTTCGCGAATCCCAATCTCAAACTGAACGGCAGCGCCCTCGGCATTGATCCGGCCCAGAACGCGGCCAGCTCCGCCGCCGACGCCTGGTCCATGATGAACGCCCGCGCCACGGTCGCCAACTGGCGTGCCAGCGTCAACACCACGACCACCAGCGGCGCCCCGGTCAAAGCGGCGCCCGCCGCGCCCGCCAATCTGGCCGCGCTGCCCGTCGCGGGGGATCAAATCTCCCTGGATTGGCTGGACGTGGCGGACAACGAGGCGGGATTCCGGGTCGAGTATTCGCTCGACGGCAGCGAATGGCGGGAAATCGCCAACCTCGGCCCGAACGCCACCCATTTCTCCCACACGGGACTCAGCCCGGCGACCCGCTACGTTTACCGGGTCGCCGCGTATAACGGCGCGGGCGGCTCGGACTCGACCAATGTGGTCTCGGTCGCCACGCCCGCCCAAACCAAACCAGTCGGGACCGACACCGTGGCACCCGTGGTGCGCATCGCCAGCCCCGGCAATAACACGCAAGTGGCCGAACAGGCGGGCATCGTCGCCACCGGCAGCGACGACGGCGGGATACAAAGCCTCAAGCTATATGTCGACGGTCGGTTGAAGGCGGCGGCCAACGGGGCGATGCTGACCTACCGATGGAATACCCAGGGCGTCGCGCCGGGGATTCACGCGCTGGAAGTGGTTGCCTTGGATAACGCGGGGAATACCGGGAAGGCGGTGATTCAGGTTCGGAAGTAATACCGGGGTGATAATTATCGACTGGAGCCTAATTAAAGGAATCCGGGCAGGGTGGGGCATGTACTCATGCCCACCCCAATTAACCATTGCCCCATAAAAGGGTGGGTGTGAGTACACACCCACCCTACATTCATAATCCGTGTTGGGTGATTTGCGAATTAGCAGCGGTTATCGGACAATCGTGGATAGGGGAAATCGGGTGTCCTTGAAGCCCGACGTGCCCTGTCCTATTCTGGCTGGGAAACTAGGTATCGGGCCGATTTCCCTTGTCCCTTCCGATTGATCCACCCCCCATTTCGAGAATCCCCATGACTGAACGCGACAAGCTCGACGCCCTACAAAACGCGGCGGGCGCTTTACGCCTGAGCCAAATCAAGCGGCATATCTTCCTTTGCGCGGAACCCACCAAGCCGAAATGCTGCGCCACGGTAGCGGGCGTGGAATCCTGGGAGTATTTGAAGCGCCGCCTGGATGAGCTGGGCTTGACCGGCGCGGGCGGGATTGGCCGCACCAAGGCGAATTGCCTTCGGGTTTGTGTTCACGGACCCATCGCGGTGGTGTACCCGGAAGGCGTCTGGTATCACTCCTGCACGCCCGAGGTGTTGGAGCGGATTATTCAGGAGCACCTGATCGGCGGCAATCCGGTGTCCGAGTATCAATTCTGTCAGAACGAATTCGCCGCGCAGTGAGAATTTAGTAGCCGGTTTTTCCCAAGCCCCCCGCTTGGGAACCCGCACAAATCGCTCGTAGTCCCGGCTTCAGCCGGTTTTCCCCGGTTCGGTTTCACCGCCTGAAGCCTGTCCTGAGCGTAGTCGAAGGGGCGGGACGACAAGCGCCCCACGCGAAGGAAAATCACTCCGAAACCACTTTCGCCAGCCGGTCCAATTGCTCGGACGTGCCCAGCGCCAAGAACTGGTCGCCGGGATGCAGCACCAGATCGGGATCGGGGTTGGGCAACACCCGGCTGCCGCGCAATATGACCAAAACGGTCGCGCCGGTGGTTTCCCGCACCCGCAATTCCGCGAGGCTCTGGCCGATGACCTGGGCGCCGTCGCGGACCTTGATGCCCTCCAGATTCAGGCTCTCCTTGCCCTTGCGGATCACGGTGTCGAAAAAATCCACCACCGTCGGGCTGAGGATGAGATGGGCCAGACGCCGCCCGCCGATGGCGTAGGGACTGATGGCCCGGTCGGCGCCGGCCCGGATCAGCTTGGGGACGCTGGAATCGTCCACCGCCCGCGAGACGATGAACAACTTGGGATTCAACACCCTGGCGGACAGCACGATGTACAGGTTGCTGGCGTCGTCCCCGCTGGTCACGATCAAGCCCTTGGCGCAATGTATGCCCGCCTGTTCCAGCACCGAATCGTCGCTGGCGTCGCCCTGGATCATCAAATAGCCGTGCTGAGCCGCATAGGCGTGGGCCTCCGGGCGCGGGTCGATAATCACGAAGGCGACCCGTGCGTCGTGCAACTCGGCGGCGGCTTGCCGCCCCACCCGCCCAAGTCCGGCGATGACGATGTGGCTCTTTAGTTTTTGAATGTCGCGCTGCATTTTCTTCTCCCCCAGGGGGTCCGACATGCGCATCATCACGAGGTAATCCATGATGACGGTCAAGCTATAAAACAGGCTGCCAATGCCGGTGATGGCGATGACCATGGTGAAAATCCGCCCCCAGTCATCGAGTTGGATGACCTCGCCATACCCGATGGTGGTGATGGTGATGACGGTCATGAACAGGGCGTCGAGGATCGAGGCGCCCTGGTCCCGCCCCAGCCAGGCATAGCCGATGGTTCCAATCACGGTAATCAACAGCACCAGGCTGGCGGGCAATATCAGGCGCAAGCGCAGGGATGACGACAACCTGATGGACTCGGGGGACATGGCGAATGGCTGGACTGAAAGGGCTACCGGGGGTGGGGGCTTGGAACGGACGCCAAGCCTTGCCAATTATGGCTCACTGTCGAACAAATGGGCGGCGAGTCCCAATGTTGGTTGTCGGCGGCTCGCTGAAAAACAGACAGGGCCGACATGGCTGTCGGCCCTGACCCGGGCTGGAAGGATGATTGGTTGGACCGCGAAACCCCGTCAGTGCAGGGTGGCGGCCTCGGAGGCGGCTTGGCTCAGGGCGTAATCCCCGTGCCAGAATTTTTCCAGTTGATAGAACTCTCTGGCCTGCGGCTTCATGACGTGGACGATGATGTCGCCGAGGTCAACCAATACCCATTCCCCGACATTTTCACCCTCCATGCCCAGGGGGGGAACCTCGTTCTTTTTGGC
The DNA here is from genome assembly GCF_054333355.1 of Methylomagnum sp. Lineage (NCBI taxonomy): Bacteria > Pseudomonadati > Pseudomonadota > Gammaproteobacteria > Methylococcales > Methylococcaceae > Methylomagnum > Methylomagnum sp. Next base: position 27,616 of record NZ_JBTEKS010000006.1, read on the forward strand.
CTCTTCGGCCACATGCCCGGCCAGGGATTTAACGTGCCGCTCCGAGGTGCCGCTGGCGATCACCATATAATCGGCGATATTGGTTTTGCCGCGCACGTCGAGCGCCTTAATATCCCGGCCCTTGCCGTCGTCCAGGGTATTCAATACGAGTTGCAATAAGTCTTCGGTATGCATGGGTTTTGGGTTGCGCTGTGTTTGATAATCCAAAGGAATGATAAGACCCGATAAGCCACTATAAATTTCCGGCTCATGTTGGTTATTCGCCCGTGGGAGCGATTTCCAAGCGCGACAGGCGCCGAAAATCGCGGATAAAAACCGCTTCCGCTCAGGAGCCGGCATCTCGACCGGAAAACGGTTTCCCGCCCGACAGGCAAATAATAATAATCCCATCAGGTTCCACCAAATCCCCGCCTAGCCGTGAGGCTTTTTGCCCTTGCCCGCCTTGCGGATCAAATGGGGCAGCAGCAGTCCCGGCGGCATCTTCAGCCAATGGGAGCGAATCCATAACAATTCCCGCGCCCGCGCGCCAAAGCCCCGTGGCGCGGCGGGATCGTTGGGCATGAGCGCCGCCTCCATCAGCGCATCCATCGCCTTGGCCGGGAATCGTCCAGGCCCAAGGCGCTCGGCTTGGTCCAGCGCGGCGGCGGGAACCGGCGTATTCAGCAAGCGCTGGCCGTAGCGCAGGGCATAGAACAGCGGACGCCCCAGATGCATGGATTCCGCCCGGGACACCAACTTCGTCCAGAATTCCGGGTCGCGCCCGGAGAACTCCCGCATGAGGCAGTCCAGGTCCGACAAATCCCGGAGGCCATGTTCGAATTCCCCGCCATAAAACAAATGAATGGCGCTATGCAGCACCATGTCGGCGGGCGCGAGGGTTTTGAAGCGGTGGCCGGGCAACTCTATCGCCGCCTCGAAGAGAGGACCGGCATCGACCTTGAGCTGGCTGGTCAGGGGGGAAATGGTGTGGTGAATGTCGGCCTCGATCTGGCGGTCGGGGTGGCGCATGGGCGGGATTTCGTGCATCCATTCCTGGTAATAGCGCTCGTCGTAATCGTCCAAGATTTCCGAGCGCCAGCCGCCCGCCTTCAGCACGCTTTCCACCTCGGCCAGACCCGACCGGGGCACCAGCAAATCCACGTCGTTGAAAATCCGCCCCCGCCCGGCGACGAGTCCGCCCATCACATAGCCCGTGCCCTTCAACGCCAAAACCGGCACCGGGACATCCCGCAAGGCCCGCTCCAAATGATGCAATTCCCAGAGGATTTTCTGCTGCCGATGGGCCGCGAACCGAAGCGCGGCCTCCATTTGGCGGGCGATTCTCAGGGACAACCGCTCCATCAAGCCCTGATCCAGCGCCGACGCCGCCAGCCGGGACCACAAACGCATGGACCTCGCCAATGGCAACAAGGCGTCCCAGTCCGGCTCCCGCAAATCCAGCAGCCGCGCCGGCTCGGCGAGGGCCGCGAACAAATGCCGGTAAGCGGCTTGCACGGCGGGCCGATCCGTCATGCGGTTAGCCGGTCGATGCGGGCAATCACGTCGTCCAGATCGCCATAGTTGAGGTCGTAGCAGTCGCAAGCCCGGATGATCTCGGCCACCGCCCGGAATCCGTCGGCGCCGGTGATTTCGTAATTGAATGAATTGTGGGCGAGCCGCAGAAACGCCTGGGCCTTGGGCAAGGCATGGATGGAGAACGCCGCGCCCTTGGTGAATTTCGGGAAGATAATCCAGGCGGGCTTGACCGCTTCGTCCATGCGCTGGACCGCCGCCGTGGGCGGACGCAGGTGCGCGACGGTGCCCTTGCGCGTTTTGGGGAACAAGGGGCCAAGCACGGCGTCGGGCGCGAAGCGGCGGATCACGTCGATGGATTCGTTTTTCAGGGCCACCGGGCGGGGAAATGGCACGAGGCGGCGACCCGCCAAGTCGAACAGGCCGAACTCATCGGACAACAGCCGCCAGCCGCGAAACACCAGGGCGGCGCACAGCGTGCTTTTGCCCGAGCCGGGAATCGCGGGGAGCAACAGCGCTTGGCCGTTCCGCTCCAGCACCGCCGAGTGAGTTATCAGGTATTGGTGGCAGCGCTGGCCGACGCACCAGTTCAGTCCCCATTCGAAGAACGGAAAGGCGGTGTCCTCCGGGAAGGGTTCGAACAGGTTTCTGCCGTCGAGCTTGAACAACACTTGCGGTTGAATCCAGGCCCGCAGCGAGAAGGGCTTCTGTAAATCGACGTTGAAGTCCGCCTGGGGGTTGGCGTCCAGCACGGGAAAATCGCCGTACACGGCCCGCATGGGCACCACCAGGGAGTCTACCTGAGATCGAATCCGCACGGCGAACGGACCCATCGCCAGACTCAATCCGGCGCGCTCCCGCAGCCGCGTCGAGATCACCGACGGGGTGAGTTGCTGTAGGTTCAGGTTGGAAGCGGACAAATCAGCCCTGCGTGGTCGAATTCCTGAATGACACGGCTGATATGTTGAGCCAGGGTATGTTCATCATCCGTGTCGAACACCGATTGAAGTTCGGCCACCATCGAAGGCAGGTCCATGGGGCCGGTTTGCAGCAGTTTCAGCACCTCGGCGGCGCTGATGTTCAAGAAATGGGTCTCGCCCGAGTGGGCGTTAAACACCAGATAATCGTCGTCGAATTGTTCCCAGAGCAAAGCCTGCTCGGGCAAACCCGCCCACACAGTCGCCGCTTGCCTATCGCTCATTGGGGATTAAAGGCCGGTCATTGCGGCAAGGAGGTGCCTGCCATGGCGGAGGCCCAGCACGAGGTAGTAATAATGTGCGTCGAACCGCCGGTCGGACCAATCACGCCAATGGGCGTGCCCGTGACGTCCACCTGCACGATGACCGAGTAATTGCCCACCGCCGTCGCCGTATGAGTGTTAATTCCATCAGAAAAAGCCCCCGGCCCGGACCCGGAACAGCTTTGAGGGAGATAGGTCGTTGTCCATGAAGCGGCATCATGCCAACCCGAAGTGTCGGCGCACGCGGTCGCCAAAGTCGTATAGGTGTAGCCTCCGTACACAACAATGTGATCGACACCGCTAATGGTGATCTTGAAGGCGGGCCGCGCCACCGCCACATAGTTCCCAAGCCCGGATGCGCTGACCCCCTCGGCCTCGGTCAGGCCGTTCTTCGGCTCGACACACATCTGGTTGGATGCCTGCGCGGAGGATACCCTCGGCAGCGTCAGAAGCACGGGTGCCGCCATGAAGCCCCCTTTGACAAGGCGGCGCCTCGCGTCAGAAACCACCACTGTTCGGCCCGTCGGCGGGTCTTGTAACGAAGTCAGCGAAGACCGCTCTTTGCTTAACATGATTCTCCACCTTTTATTGAATTGCTTATCTGGTAGCCCGTGGCATTGGTTGCCTGATTGATTATTGTCATGTCCTCACCTCAACACCGCTCGGCTTTCGGTGCCCATCGAAAATTATTATCAAGCCATTTTGCTAAAACCCAAACACATATACAAATATCGCGCCAACAAATAAGCCCGTTGCATTTCAAGTAGATACCCGTAAGTTTTACGGCCATCCAGGGCAAGATGTAAAGGAAACCGACTTCTTGTATTCGCTCGACACTACTTGGCGCTTGGATTTTGCCTTAATAGATCAATAGCATACTTAATCGGAATGGCATAGCTAATGCCGCTGGGCCGCTCAAGCAGGCTCTCCTTGCTCTCTTGAACAAACACCTTGTCAATAATCCCAAACACCTCGCCCGTCCTTACATTATACAATGGGCTACCGCTATTTCCTGGATAAGCGGTCGCATCCAATTGGAAAACATCATACGGCACATCAAGCCGACGTATGCTTTTTGAATCCAGTCCTTTCGCTCTGTATGAGGGAATCGCGATGGGACTGATGGCGGAAACAATGCCGCGATGGGTGACAGGATACAAGCCCAGCACCGCGCCTATGGGAAATCCCGTAAAAGCATATTCTTCGCCTTCCCGCACTTTCCCCGAATCACCTAGACGCACGGCTGGCAGCGGTCCTGTTCCACCTATCTTCAAATAAGCGATGTCATGATCTTCGTCCACGGCAACGGTCACGGCCTGACGCACGCTGGACGTTTTACCCCCCGGTACGAACACCGCCAAACTCTCCATATGCGCGTAATCAATCGCGGCGGGCAGGACGTGGGCGTTGGTGATGACATGATACCCGTCACCCACGACGAACCCCGTTCCTCTGAATTCCGTCGGCGGGGTGCGCACGCGCTGGAAGGTGCCGATGCCCACAATCGATGGCTTAATCAAAGCCACCACGTCCGGCAGGCTAGCCGGGGCCTCCTGAGCCAGCGCCCCGCGCCCTCCGGCCAGAAGCGCCAGTCCAATCAGCCAAATCAACGCACCGGAACGCTGTGAATATTCCACTAAAAATAACTTTGAATAACCAAATGGAAGACGCATTATTTAGCCATTCCAAACATGCCTAACCTTGGCTGCGTTGTTTTTGCGCGTGGATTAAATATCTAACAGCCACCGCACAATCACGAGATAAATAATCTTATGAACTCAGATTCGAGACAACACAGAAGTTTTTGCGTCGAACAATAAAATCGTAAAAATTCCTGACGGTGGCTATTCGCCCGCCAGCGGACCAAGCTCAATAATAGCCCACCCCAAGCCAAATCTCGCGTGAATTAATACCGCTTTTTTCACTGAACGCCCCGGATTCCCATGCACCCGAAATTCGTAAAACACCTGTTCTTCCCCGCCCATGAAAAGCTCTTACACAGGCCAACATTCGCCTATCTGGCCGAGTTAGAGAAAAGCCAGTGGCTATCCAGAGAGCAAATCGAGCAGTTGCAAACGCGCCGCCTGAGCGAGCTGTTGCGAACCGCGCACGCCCACAGCCCGTGGCACGCCGAGCGCATCCGAGCCAACGGCCTGGATGGCGCCTTCCATCGCGATGTGACGCTCGACGAATTCCGGCGTCTACCCACCATGGGCAAAGCCGACGCCTCGGCGCACCGGGACGAGCTGGTATGGCGGGACGTGCCGGGCGGCGCCTACCGTTACAACACGGGCGGCTCCAGCGGTCAACCCCTGATCTTCTACTACGGCAGGGCGCGCCAAGCCGCTGACGCCGCGGGCCGGATGCGTGCCCGCCGCTGGTGGGGCGTTGATGTCGGGGAGCCGGAAGTTTTCCTGTGGGGCGCCCCGGTCGAGCTTAACAAAACCGATTTAATCAAAACCCTGCGGGACCGGCTGTTCAACCAGTTGCTATTGAACGCCTTCGACATGTCGGAGGCGAACATGGACGACTATCTCAAGCGAATCCGGCGGTTCGATCCGACCTGCATTTACGGCTACGCCAGCAGCCTCAGCTTGCTGGCGGCCCACGCCAAAAGCCGGGGGCAGTCTCCCGGACTCAAGCGGCTGAAAGTGGTCTGCACCACCGGGGAGCCTTTGTTCCCGGAACAACGGCGGCTGATTCAGGAGGTTTTCGGCGTGCCCGTGGCGAACGAATACGGCTGCCGGGACGGGGGCTTGATCGCGCTGGAATCGCCGGAGGGCCAGATGCTCGTCAACAGCGAAACCATCCTACTGGAAGCGCTGGATCCCCTGGGCAACCCGGTCGCCCCTGGGCAACCCGGTCGCCCCCGGCGAAATCGGCGAGGCGGTCATCACCAATGTATGCTCGGAAGCCCAGCCCTTCATTCGCTATCGAACCGGCGACATGATCCGGGTCTCGGATCAACCCTGCCCAGCGGGCCGGGGATTGCATGTTCTGTCGGAGGTGATGGGCAGGACGACCGATTTCGTCGTGCGGCCCGACGGCGCCATTATGCACGCCCTGTCGGTGATTTATGTGCTGCGGGCCGTGGAAGGCGTCAAAGAATTCAAGATTATTCAGTGGTCGGTCGAGCGTCTTGAAGTCTTGATCGTCAGCGGCCCGACCTGGCGGGACAGCGCTAAAGACGACATCGTGACCCAACTGCGCCGCCGCATGGAGAGCCAAGTCAACGTGGAAATCAACCTAGTGGATAACATTCCGCCGGAGGCTTCCGGCAAGCACCGTTACGTGGTCAGCCATGTCGGCCTGCCCGATAGGCTGGGCGTGGCCGCGTGATGCTGGCTTGGACTGGTCACATGGCGCGGAACCGGGGGCAACCCGCCGCGCCTAGAACAATTTCGGTTCGGGCGTAAGGAATGCCCGGGGATCAAGCCGCTGTCTGAGCGGAGCCGAAGCCCTGAGCGGAGTCGAAGGGTTCGCTTCGGCTCCGCTCAGCGAACGATGAGGGCCATACAGCGAAGCCCTAGTCCTTCTGTACGGTGATGTTCCTGCCCGGCTGCATCTGCTTTTCGACGTTGGAGCCGTTCCACTTGCGGAGATCCGCCACGCTGACCTTGAACCGCCGGGAAATGGAAAACAGCGTATCGCCTTCCCGAACCGTGTAGTTGTTGATGGATTGGGAGGGATGAAAACCGGCTTTCACCAGGGTCAGCTTCTTCGCGGCGTCTTTATTCCACACCACCAGCGTTTGCCCGGCCTTGACGGCGGTTTTCTCGGAGAAGTTGTTCCATTTGGCCAACTGCTCCACATCCACGGAATGCTTTCTCGCCACGGCCCACAGGGTCTCGCCGGGCTGAACCGTGTAAGCGCCTTTTTTGGTCATGGCGCGACCAACGGACCTGTCTTCGTCGGCTTCGTCGGAATGCCGATCCTTATGCTTGTCGGCCAGCTTAGACGACGACTTGGAATCGTCCTCGTCCCGCTCGCGATGGTGGGCGGCGAGCTTGTCCCGGGCGTGTTCCTTCTCCCGCGCCGATTCTCTTTCCTTCGCGGCTTCTTCCTTGGCGTGCAGCCGTTCTTTCGCCTGTTCTCTTTCCCGCGCTAGCTCCTCTTCTCTGGCCGCTTCTTCTCGGGCTTGCTCTCTTTCCCGCGCCAATTCCCTTTCCTTTGCCGCCTCTTCCCTGGCCTGCTCTCTTTCTTTCGCTAGCTCCTTCTCTCTCGCCGCCTCTTTGCGCTCTCTCAAAGAAGCCGCATCGAAGTCCCGGTCAACATTAGCCGTGCGAATCAGAGAAGACGCCAACTCGGTGGATTCGGCCCTGACCACAGGGGTTTCTTTGGCTTCCAGCGTCGATGAAACAGCTTCGGAAATCGACCGGCTCGGTTCATACGACCCATGCTCCATCACCAGCCGCTCCAACTCCTGCCGAAACTCGGCGGTCTTCTTTTCCGCCGGGATGAACAGATGATAGCTGCCTTCGATGTCCGTATGCTTCCCCTTAAACCCCGGATTAAGCTCGCGCAGCTTGTCCAGGGAAATATCGGCGGCGTCCGCCGCGAGGGCCAGATCAAGCTGGCTGGTCACTTTCACCGGCTTGAACTGGGCGGAATTGGGGATGTGGTGCAGATCAACGCCGTATTGGTCGGCGGACGAGAACAGCTTGGCGACCGCCAGCAGGCGCGGCACGTAGGAGCGCGTTTCTTGGGGCAAATCCAAGGACCAGAAATCGGTGGGGAGACCCCGCGCCAGGTTCTTTTGAATCGACCGGCCCACGGCTCCCTCGCCGCAGTTGTAGGCGGCAATCGCCAGCAGCCAGTCCCCGTTGAATTCCTTGTGCAGCTTCTTGAGGTATTTGATGGCCGCCCGGGTGGACGCATAAATATCGCGCCGTCCATCGTAAGTGCGGGTGTGCTTCAAGCCATACATGCGCCCGGTGGAGGGGATGAATTGCCAGATGCCCGCCGCGTTCGCGGGGGATATGGCGTGGGGCTGGAAGGCGCTCTCGATCACGGGCAGCAGGGCGATTTCGCCGGGAATGTCCTGCTTCTCCACCTGCTTGACGATGGAGTACAGGAACGGCTCGGCGCGGTTTTGCACCCGATCAATGTAAGTCGGATGGTTGACGAACCAGTTCAGCTCGCGGTCGATGTCTTCGTGTTCGATGGGCGGCAGGTCGTAGAGATCGAACAATCGATCCCAGAGATTGTCATAGTGCGACGAGCTTTTTGTGCCGCCGGATTTGGACGCCACGGCGCGGTCTTTTTTACGCAACAAGCGGCCACTATTCTTGGCGCTTTGCGGGAGACGGGATTTTTTGGAATCGGAAGTTGACGCTGGCTGGCCGTTGTCGGTTATATTGGAATCGTTCTTGAGCTTGCCCCCGTGCTGGGAGCAGCCCACCAGCGATAACGCGATGATTGAAGCGTAGCAAAGCAAGCGGGCTTCAGGTGGTTGCCTTCTCATCGTCATTTCCTCAGCATTTTAAGTTCAGGTGAGTTATCGCGGCCCGTCAGCTTTAGCCATGAAGACAAAACCAACGTCATTAATCCAATCCCGCCAAATATTCCTGGAATGGTATCGCGTCACAACCCTGGGGCAGATACTACAGACAATTGAAGCCTCCTACCTGCAGTCGGCTTTAAAGCTTACTTATAATCAAAAGATATTACAAGTTGGTCTTTTAGGCTCGGAAACGCTGTATATTGATAGTGATTTTCTTAGCCATTTCGCGGTAATCGACGCTTGCGACAAACCCCAATCCGCCCCTTTTACGGGCTTGATTTCGGCCAATTCCGACGCGCTGCCGATTGCGACCGAAAGCGTGGACACTTTGATTCTGCCCCATCTGATCGAATTCGAATCCAACCGACATCAAGTTTTGCGCGAGGCCGAGCGCGTCCTCAAGCCAGAAGGTCGGCTATTCATACTCGGACTCAATCCCTGGAGTCCCCATGGCGTCCTCCAATACCTGCCCCGCGCCGAGTCCTTCTGGCACGCCAGCTTCGCCAGCCACCACCGCCTACTGGATTGGCTGAGCCTGTTGAAGTTCGACGCGGAACTCAACGCCACTTTCAGCGTGTCCGCCTCCCGCCACTTCGGCAAGCCCACCACCGCCTGGGAACATACCCGCGCGGAACTGTCCTTCGCCTACGCGCTCAAGGCCATCAAGCGGCGTTACACGCTCATTCCCATCGAATCCAGTTGGGTCAGCGTGCCGAGCCTGGCGGCGGGACATATGTTTGAACAATCCCAGTCAGGACTTACGCAAAACCGAAGTCGCCCCGCCGTTCGCCCTGACGTATAG